>JAZSCL010000080.1:0-3224 GCA_045602905.1 Acutalibacteraceae bacterium | reverse complement strand
GTTCAATATCTGAAACACCGTGGATATAGATATATAAACCTACAAACAACAACAGATAATTCAGCTGCATTGAGTCTATACAGTAATTGTGGCTTTACCATAGTCAACCAATCTACTTCAAAAGTTACGATGTGCAAAGAGGTGTAAAAATGGCAAAAGAGTGTTGTTGGTGCAATTTTACTAACGAAGAAAAACAAAACATCTTATTTGAAAGCGCATATTGGTATATATTTCTGGCAGATAATCAGGATTATATAGGAAGATGTGTCGTTGTTCTTAAACGACATAGTGTAAGTCTGTCAGACCTTGATTTGTCCGAATGGATCGAGTTGAAAGAACTAATCAATAGGCTTGAAAGTTGTTTTAAAAAAATATTGGGTGCAGATTTGTGTAATTGGAGTTGTCTGATGAATGATTTTTATAAATCAGCCACTCCCAACCCACACTTGCATTTGCATGCAAGACCTCGATACAGAAATGCAATAACTATAAACGGCAGCATTTATGCTGATACAGAATTCGGACATCATTATCAGCCTAAAAAAGAAACATTATTGACAGATGATAATAGAAAAACCTTACTTGAAATGATGAAGAACTTTTTAAAACAGGAGCAAGAATGATTACACTAACCGAATATCTAAACAACCCTTGCAGTACTCTTTCGATTCCGTGTTGGAAAGCTAAAACCATAACCATCCCGCCTAATATGATGATTTTGCACGACGGAGATTTTTCATCCGACATATTATCCGAATACACAGACGAAAAATATTTTCGTTTATATCACAGCCTTAAAGATATACCCGAAATCGTAACAGATGATTTTGAAATCACAACCGCAACACGAAGAGATATAAAAACAATTGTGCAGATAATCAACAGTTCATATACGGATATTTCGGTAAACAAGGAACTTATCAAAAGCTACACCCAAACACCTGTTTACGACGAAAACTTATGGATAATGATTAAAGAAAAAGCAACGAAAAAAATTGTCGGCTGCGGCTTGGCTGATTATGATACAGAAGCAAAAGAGCTTGTGCTTGAATGGATACAAGTGTTGCCTGAATACCGTGGCAAGAAAATCGGACAATTGATAGTAACAGAACTATTAAACAGGATGAAAGATGTTGCAAATTTTGCGACTGTTTCTGGTAAAGTAGATAATTCTACAAAACCCGAATTGCTTTACAGAAAATGCGGATTTATTGGCAATGATGTTTGGCATATTATGCGCAAGAAATAATAAGGAGATAAGCTTATGTCAACGAACGGTTTAGGTTGGACTTTTGACACGGTTGCAGATACCTATGAAAAACTGAGACCCGGATATGTTGATGAGTTGTATCGGACCATCTTTGACTATGCACCAATCAATAATACAAGCCGTGTTGTTGAAATCGGCATTGGCGGCGGTCAGGCAACATTACCTTTTCTTAAATCAGGTTGTGAACTTATCGCGGTTGATTACGGTGAAAACTTCTGCGAAATTTGCCGTAAGAAATTTAAAATTTATCCAAACTTTTCAGCAGTTTCAGGAAAGTTTGAAGATGTTGAGTTTAACGGTGAATATGACTTGATTTATTCCGCTTCTGCTTTTCATTGGATACCTGAAGAAATAGGATATAAAAAGGTTTTGGATATGCTGAAAGACGGCAGCGTTTTTGCCCGATTTACAAATCATCCGTACCGTGAAAAATGTAACCCTGCTTTGTCGGAAGAAATCGACCAAATCTATGTGGAATACTATTACAAATACTACCATAAAGAACCCGAAATGCCTGTTGAATACACCGAACAACAAGCATATGACAGAGCGTTGATTGCAAAGAAATATGGTTTTACAGATATTCAATACAAGCTGTTTTACCGCACACGCACATTCTCCGCAAAGGAATACATAATGCTTCTCGGAACATATTCGGACCATATCGCTATTGAAGAAAAAATCCGAACAGAGTTTTTTTCAAAGATAGAAGATGCAATTAACCGTCACGGCGGAGAGATTACAATTTACGACACAATAGATTTACAGTTAGCAAGAAAATGAGGAATTAAAATGATTGACTATACTAAAATAAATTCAGAAACGTGGGATTTGTGGACAGAAGACGGCTGCGAATACACCTTGCCCATAAGTCACGAGGAATACGAGAAAATTACTGCTGATAATTTTTCGGTTATTCTTACTCCTTGCATCGCCGTTCCTCACGAATGGTTTGGTGAACTGAAAGGTAAAAAGGTATTGGGACTTGCAAGCGGCGGCGGTCAGCAGATGCCCGTTCTTTCAAAACTCGGTGCAGAATGTACTATATTTGATTATTCCGACAGACAGCTTGAAGCAGAGAAAATGGTGTCCGAAAGAGAAGGATACAGCATTACGATCATCAAAGGTGATATGTCAAAAGCACTTCCTTTTGCTGATGAAAGCTTTGATTTGATTTTTCATCCTGTTTCAAACAATTATGTTGAGGATGTTTATCACATCTGGAATGAGTGTTACCGTGTGCTTAAAAAGGGCGGCAGATTACTTTCAGGTCTCGATAACGGTATAGACTATTTGTTTGAAGAAAACAACCCTCTGAAAGTGGTTAATCCCTTGCCGTTCAATCCCCTCAAAATGCCGAAAGAAAGACTTGACGCAATGATTGCAAACGGTGATGGCGTACAGTTCAGCCACACTCTCGATGAACAAATCGGCGGTCAGCTCAAAGCAGGATTTACACTCAAAGCGTTATACGAAGACCGTGACGGAGAAGGCGGAAACATAATCGGCAAATATTATCCGCAGTATGTTGCGACGTTTGCGGTGAAATAAGGTGATTTTATGGACAACTTTAAAAACAACGCTGACAAATTACTTTATGTTTTCGGCTTGCTGAATGAATTAAATAATTACGGCACTCCTTATATTGTCGGCAGTTATGCTATGGATTTAATGGCTTGGAATGACTTGGATATTTATGTTTCCAACGAATTTATGTCAACAGAGAAATTATATGAGCTGACTTCTTTTATACTTAACTCTTTCTGTCCTGTATGGTATGAAGCAAAGAAAGATATTGTCGACGGCAAAATCACTTGGTTTCACGGCTTTGAAACTGAGGTTTTAAGTGAGCTTTGGAATATTGATATATGGTTCTTTGATAATGAAACTATCACAAATACTATTGAATTTTGTAACAGAATCAAGGCTCAAGCAGATACCGATGAAACAAAGA
>JAZSCL010000079.1:0-4001 GCA_045602905.1 Acutalibacteraceae bacterium | reverse complement strand
GAAACAAGTCCCATCGGTGCAACGCTGTAGGCGGCAGCGATTCCTCTTTTTTCAAAGCGTGATTTCAGGTCTTTTCTCGCAGTCCACAAACGGTTTTTTACCGTGCTGACGGGCACTCCGAGGCTTTGCGAAATGTCGTTCACACTCATGTCGCCGAAATACATCATCATTACGCACGCGCGTTTTTCTTCGGTTAGCTCGTCGATGGCTTCCATAACCTTGCTGCGTAAATCTTCTTTGTCTGCGGCATCCTCGGGAGACAGAGAAGCTCTGTCATCGGGAATCGCCTCAACGGTTTCATAGCCCGCATCCTCAAAAAACTGCGGAGTTGTTTTGCGGAGATACGCCTTGCTTTTGTTTGCCACAATCTGATTGAACCAGCTCATAAAGCTTTCCGGCTTTTCAAGAGTATCAAGCTTTTTGAGCGCCGTAACATAGCTTTCCTGAATGATGTCTTCGGTATCGTGCTCATTCTTCGTTATTTTAAGCGAAACGAAATAGACCTTTGAGCAGGTAAGCTTATAAAGCTCATCAAAAGCCGCATTATCGCCGTTTTTAAGGCGTATAACCAAAGAAGTTATTCTGTCTTTCTCGTTCATCATATCTTTATCCTCCGATGTGCGGATTTCGGGGATAATTACCCCTTCATTAAGTTAGATGCGATGAGAAACCGATTGGTCTATGAAAAAACCAAAAAATTTTTATACCAATTCAAATTCGTTTTCGGTAAGAATTTTATACGTTGTTATTGCATAGTCGAGCTCAAAGCCTGCGATTCTCTTGGCTATTTTATATGAATTGTATGCAGTGACTTTTGAAAGCTGTGCCGAATACCACAAAAATTCTTCAGCACTGTCCGCATTTTCTTTCATCTGCTCAATACCGTCTTCGATATAAATTGTGTATTCTCTTGCTTCTTCAAGATTGTTTTCGTCAAGCCTTTTTCTGTAGCCGATAACATCAAATTCGGTAACGGTGCAGATTTCGTCAACATAATCCGTTTCGCCGATTGAAACTCTGAAATGAATCGACTCTCTGCCGCGAAGACGGTAATCCATGCTCATATTTTCTCTTGCTCTGCAAAATGTGACAAAAATCTTTCTGCCGTCGCTGATTTCCACGAATCTGTCCCATGTTTTTCCGTCAAATGTTTCTTTTTTTCCGTCAGCGTGTGTTACGGTCACTTCAAAGGATTCGGGTTTTTCATAAACAAAACCTTCTTCGTTGATTTTTACTTTCTTTAATTCGTCAAGATTGCTGACTTCGATATCTTTTATATAATCGGTGGGAGGATGTGCGGTTATTTCAAATTCTTTGTCAAACCCGTAAAATTCTGCCAAAGAAAATGTTACCGTGTTTTTTCCTTCCTTGAGCTTTCCGTCTTTGACATTGTATCCCAATCCCACTTTTCCCATATCATACACTTTTCCCGAAGAGAAGATAATTTTTGTTCTGAAAGAATTGCCGTAATGCCCTTCTTCCACTTCGGTCATATCATGAGCAAGATATAAAAACGATTCGCTGTTGATAGGAGTCACTTCATTATAACCCAGAATAACATTGTCAAGGTCTTCCTGCTCAATCTGAATATCGGTCATCTCTTCGCCGAAATATTCAACGGCAATATTCAATGAACCTATGCCTTCGGTTCTTGAAATAAGAAGTGTATGTTCGCCTGCTTCAAAATATTCAAGCTGTCCGTTATCGTGAGTGCTGATTACTGCTCTGTAGAAATCCTCTATCTTTCCGCTCTGAGAATCCTCAGGCACAAAAATCCAGCCGAATTTATATAAATCTTCACGGTCACACTTAAAATGATAATAGCCCGCTTTATCGGCATTGAATGTAACATAATATGTATTTATACCGTCTTCAAAATCCATATGATTGTTTCCGAGTTTAAGGGTGCCTTTGTAATCGATTTTCTCGGGCATTTTGCCGGGATTTTTAAAATCAATAACTTTGTTTTCGTGTTCTTCACCGTTTTCCTGCAAATCCGCATCAATCACATTAACATCGGAAACCGATGCAGAAGGAATTTCGGGAATGTAAACATCATTTTCTTCTATGGTTTCGGATATGTAAACTTCATTGCTTTCAACCGTTTCGGTATAAACCGTTGTCGGAACTTCATCTTCAAAGGTTTTCTGATTATGGACAACGGAAGTGATTCCCACGGTTGAACCTGCAACAACGCCCGCAACCGCAACACCTGCGGCAATTTTCTGAACGGTTGAAAGTGCGGCGATTTTTGCGGCAATGCCGCTGCCTGCGGCGGCTGTTCCTGCAGCTGCAGTTCCTGCGGCGGCAACGGAAATGATATCAGACGGATTGATTCCGCTTCGGAATGTCTGAGAAAATGCCTCTGCAGAATTCTCGATTGCCCATGCGGCAAGTCCCATGGGGGCAAAGCTGTAGGCGGCTGTAATTCCTCGTTTCTCAAAGCGTGATTTCAGGTCTTTTCTCGCAGTCCACAAACGGTTTTTTACCGTGCTGACGGGCACTCCGAGGCTTTGCGAAATGTCGTTCACACTCATGTCGCCGAAATACATCATCATTACACATGCGCGTTTTTCTTCGGTAAGCTCATCAATAACTTCCATAACGCACTGACGGAGTTCTTCCTTATCGGCACATTCCTCAGGCGAAAACTCTTCCGCCTCTTCAGGTGTTCCGTCTGTTCCCGTATAGCTGACATCCTCAAAAAACTGAGGAGAATTTTTTCTGAGATGTGACTTGCTTTTGTTGGCAACTATGTGGTTGAGCCAGCTCATAAAGCTTTCGGGTTTTTCCAGAGTATCGATTTTTTTCAGTGCAGTAACATAGCTTTCCTGAATAATATCTTCCGCATCGTGCTCGTTTTTCGTAATTTTGAGTGCAACAAAATAAACCTTTGAGCAGGTCAGCTTATAAAGTTCATCAAATGCGGAGTTGTCGCCGTTTTTGAGACGGGTTGCAAGCTCTGTTATTCTGTTATTGTTTTCAATCATTTTCCACACTCCATTCGCAAAACAGATAATTTTTTTCGTTCTGCGTAATAAAGACGCTCCGGAATTGATTTTGGTCTATAAAAAAACGGGATTTTTCAAAAATTATTTTTTATATTCAAATGTCTGTTCTGCTTCAAGAGATTTAAGATATCTGCGGCATTCTTCCTTTGCTTTTTCAAGATCAAGGTCAAGATAATTTCCGCATTCTTTTCTTGATGCGCCGAAAACTTCACCCTCGTATGCAATGATATCTGCAAGAATTTTCTTTGTTATTTCAAGAATCTTTGCGTTATCCGCATTGCGCACAAGAAGATAAAATCCCGTTCTGCAGCCCATGGGTCCGAAATAGATAACATCATCTGAAATCTCGGAATTTCTGACAAATGTTGCAAACATATGCTCAACGGTGTGTGCTGTTGTTGTGTCCATGAAATCTCCCGAATTGGGAACTCTTGTTCTTAAATCATAGGTGGTGATATCTCCGTCGATACGGGAAATGTAAATGCCCTCTGTAAGAAGGTCATGGTCAACTGTGAAGCTTGTTATTCTGTTCATATTTATTCTCCTTTTTCTTTGAGTAAATTGCAGTCAAGAATGTCCAAAGCGGTAAAATATAAAGGAAACACGCCGCAAGTAGTGATGCCGTCGGTGCGCCCGACGATGCAAGGGGCACTGCACCCGCTATCGACCACGGAACAAGCGGCGAAACCACAACCGCTGAATTTTCAAGATTGATTGCGGCTTTGTTTTTATCCTTTTCGCAGCCGTCGCAGAGCTGATGCGCAAGGATGATTGCAAGGGTCTGATTGCAGGAAATCAGCGAAGTGAAAACCGAAGTAACCAGAGTTGCACCGAAGGGTGTTATTTTTTGGCTTAAAATATGTGTTTTTTCAATGAGAGACTCAAGCATACCCGTTTTCTCAAAAATCCCCGAATACGCCGACGAAAGACAGACTATCGCCGCCGCATTGAGCATCGAAACCAGTCCGCCGCCGTTAATCATACTGCTGA
>JAZSCL010000078.1:0-83161 GCA_045602905.1 Acutalibacteraceae bacterium | reverse complement strand
CATGATGCTTCACGGTTTCCTTTGCTCAACCTATGCGTGGAGAAATATGGCTCCCATTCTTGCTGATGCAGGCTATGAATGCGTGCTTGCCGATCTTCCGAATTTCGGTTTCAGCACAAGAGAAACCGAGGATACGGAAATCGTTGACCGTGAAATACTTATAACGGAGCTTATGAAGAGTATCGCTCCCGTTGACGAATGGATTATTGCAGGTCATTCAATGGGCGGCGGCGTTGCGGTAAACATTGCAATTGCAAACAGCGTTGACGGACTTCTTCTTTACTGCCCCGCACCTCAGAGCGAATTCCCCGAAGCCATGGAAGGCATTATGACAAACAAGGTCATGAAAACATTCATGAACCTTTTCTTCAAGTACGGAACAAAGGTTGAATTCCTTGTTAAGCTTATAATTTATGCCGCAACAATGGATTGGGATTTTGCGATGAATTACGATGTGTCGGGAGTTACGGATGCCGTTCAGTATAACGGCTTCGGCGGCGGAATGTGCGAAATGATGTTCAACGTCAAGGCAACCGATCTTGAAAACGCAGGCAAGGTGAAATGCCCTGTTTTCCTTTGTCAGGCAAGTGAGGATATCATCATCAATGACACAATGAAATCACAGATGAACGAAGCATTCCCCGAAGCAACAAAATATCTTGTTGAGGGCGGCGGACATCAGTGCATCGAAAACAGAGCAGAGGAAATCTGCGAAGAAACGCTTGATTTTATCAATAAAAACATAAAATAATCAATCCGCAATAAAATGGATTCCGAGTGCATACGGTGCACTGTGAAGGCTTATCATACACCCGGTAAAGGCGATTATAACCTGTCTGAATCCTGCGTTTTTCAGCAGTTTTTCATATTCGGCAAGTTCGGATTCATCAATTCCCGAGTGGTATATGAAAGCTGTTGAAAAATCAATATTTTTATAGTTTCCAAGCTGTTCGTTTGCATATCGCAGACGAACGGCTTTTCCTTTGCCGCGAAACTTTCTGATAACCTCGATTCTGCCGTCAACCATTGCTGCGCACGGCTTAACAGAGAACAGATTTGCTCCCCACGCAGCAGCGGCGGAGCATCTGCCTGAACGACGCAGAAAATCAATGCTGTCAAGAAGATAACTGACCCTTACTTTCGGAATAAGAGCAGAAAGGTTTGAGTAAATTTCTTCCGCATTCATGCCTCTGTCACGCATTTCGCAGCCTTTTACGGCGAGCAGGGAAATACCGCCTCCCAGACTTCGTGAATCAAGGGGATAAACATCGGGAATCCTTGCTGTTGCTATTCGTGCGTTTCTGTGGGTTGAGGATAATTCTGAGCAGAACGAAAGATGAACAACGGCTTTTCCTTCTTTGATAAAAGGTTCAAAAAAATCCATATATTCGCCGGGGGAGACCGCTGAGGTTTTCGGAATTTCTCCCGTCTCTTTAACATAATCGAAAATCTGATTTGCGGTTATATTAATGCCGTCGTACATAGCTTTTCCGTTAAAAATAACGCACATAGGCATGATTTTTATGCCGTATTTTTCCGCAATATCCTTGGGAATATCTGCGGCACTGTCTGCGGTGATAACTACCTGTTTCATGCAATTCCTCCTTTTTGGAAATTTTACCCCGAAAAGCAGGAATTATCCTTTTTCTATCTCTGTGCCGACATAATAATGCTTCAGAATTTCCTGCCATGTGCTGCCCTGACGCGCCATGTAATCCGCACCGTACTGGCTCATTCCCACTCCGTGGCCGTGACCGAAGGTTTTGATTATAAATTTTTCGTCGGAATAATTTATATCGAAGCAAAGACTTCTCAGACCGAAAACTTCACGGAATTTTGAGGAGCTTATCTCCGTTGAGCCGAGCCTTACGGACATAACATATCCGCTGTCGGATTTTGTCAGCTCGCCTACCCATTCCGAAGCATCACCGCTTAAAGATATTCCGCATTCCTTTGCAAGTTTTTTAAACTCGGATTCTTTAAAATATTTCTTTTCTGTATAGTCGGGAGAAAGCTTGTCGCCGGGGCTTGCAACGCTTGATAAATAAGGAATCTCACTGCCCCACATAGATTTTGCGTCGTGAGTTTTTCCTGCACTTACCGAGTGGTAAACCGTTAGTGCCGTTTCACCGTTATATGTCAGATAAAATCCGAAGACCTCATCAACCGCAGAGCTGATTTTCTTTTCGTATTCCTCAGATTTATCTCCCCATTTTTCTCTTCGCTGTTCTTTGTTTATGTAACCCTGATGAATGTCGGGACTGTCGGTTATATCGGCATTTTTCAGCGAAGAATCTTTGTGCTTTTCGTTCTGCTCACGGGTCTTTTTTGCATATGTATAGCTTGCAACCGCCTGAGCCTTGAGAGCTTCACTGTGATATATCGCGTCCGTTTCCGCCGCAACGGAGCCTATGATATATTCACGGAGCTTTATTTTTTCAATGTCGCCCGTTGATGCGGACATAACGGCGATATATTCAACGTTCTCTTCATTGCTTTTTTCGGCATTCTCTGTTGCTTGTCCTTCGGAATCAACGGTTTTTTCTTCGCTTCCCACGGCGGCGATAGGGCAGAGAATCAGCGACAGAGCGAGCATGATACACACAATAAGATTGGTTCTCATTTAATTCATCCTTTCTTGCTTGACTTTTGGATTGAGGAAGTATATAATAAATTAATTATAAATTATGATGGAGATATTTTTTATTTTACAGGAAACGGAGGCGTATAATATGTCCACCATTATTGAATCGCACGTTAATGAGCGTGATATTAAACAATTATGCGATGAAATTCGTAAATATAACCATATAGACCCTGCGGACTATGAGAAATACAATGTAAAAAGAGGTTTGAGAAATTCCGACGGTACCGGTGTTATGGCAGGCATAACCGGTGTTTGTACCGTTGAAGGTTATTACATTGACGACGGTGAAAAGGTTCCCAGGGAAGGCCATCTCTATTTCAGAGGCATCAACATGGAAGATATTGTCAATGCCTGCATCGAGGAAGACAGATTCGGTTTTGAAGAGGTTGTTTATCTTCTGCTTTTCGGTACACTTCCCACAAAAGAACAGCTTGACCATTTTTGCGATACTCTTGCGGAATGCCGGGAGCTTCCCGATGATTTCATCGAGGATATGATTATGAAGGCTCCTTCGCCCGACATCATGAACAAGCTTTCGCGTTCGGTTCTTGCTCTCTATTCATATGACAATAATCCCGATGACACATCAATCGAAAATGTGCTTCGTCAGTGCATACATCTTATCGCACAGATTCCGGCAATCATGGTTTATGCTTATCAGGTAAAACGCAGACACTATTACCGCAAGAGTATGTATATCCACCCCATGAAGCCTGAATTCAGAACAGCGCAGACTATTCTCCGTTCAATCAGAGCAGATAAGCATTTCACCGATAAAGAGGCAAAGCTTCTTGATGTTTGTCTTATGCTTCATGCGGAGCACGGCGGCGGTAACAACTCAACATTCACAAGCCGTGTTCTTACTTCAAGCGGAACTGATACATATGCAACAATGGCTGCAAGCATCGGTTCGCTCAAGGGACCCAAGCACGGCGGCGCAAACATCAAGGTTTCCCAGATGGTTGAGCATATCAAAGACGGCGTAAACGATATTACCGATGAGGGACAGGTTGCGGATTTCCTTCGCAAAATCATGCGTAAAGAAGCAGGCGACGGTTCGGGTCTTATCTACGGTATGGGTCATGCTGTTTATACTCTTTCCGACCCCCGAGCAAGAGTTCTGCGCTCAAAAGCGGAGGAGTTTGCAATGGGAACGGAGTTTGAGGATGAATTCATACTTCTCAGCCTTATTGAACAGCTTACTCCCGAAATCTTCAACAGCCATAAATCCGTAAAGAAAGCGGCAATGTGTGCCAATGTTGATCTCTATTCGGGTCTTGTATATAAAATGCTTGATATTCCGCCCGATCTTTTTACCCCGATTTTCACAATCGCAAGAATTGCGGGCTGGTCGGCACACAGAATGGAAGAGCTTGTGAGCGGAGGAAAGATTATGAGACCCGCTTATAAAAATAACAATGTCAAGAATATCTATGTTCCCATCAACAACAGATAAGAGGTTACGGAAATGAACAATAAAACCATAAAAGGCGGTTTCGGAATCGGCGTAATCATTATGGCGGTTGCTGCCGTGATTGCCCTTCCTCTGAGAACCGTGCAGTTTTTCACCGTTCTTGAAGGCTCAAGCGGTTTTTACACCGAATATAACTGGAGCGTATATCTTCTTTACGGAATTCTTCTTCTGTCAATTGTTGCTGTTCTGATTTTCGGATTGGCAAAAAGAAAGAAGCTGGAATATTCTTTTGAAGTTATCAAACGCCCCGGACAGGGTGTAATCTCAATGGCAACAGCGTTGGGAGTGCTTCTTGATGCGGCTTTCTGTATCACATCAGCCATGAAAATTGAGGAAATTTCATCGGGGCTTTCAACCGCAAACTATGTTGAGGGCATGACTCAGGGTGACGGCATCATCCTTGCTGCCGAAGCGATTTTCGGTGTGTTCACCGCAATATATCTTGTTGTTCTCGGGTTTTCGTATCTCAGCGGTAAAACCAACGGCTCGGAATACAGACTGATTTCCCTTTCTCCTGTGGTATGGAGCATTTTCAGACTTGTTTACCGCTTCAAGAGAACAATCAGCTTTGTTAATGTTTCGGACCTTTTGTTTGAAATGATTATGATTTGTTTCATGATTATGTTTTTCTTTGCTTTTGCGCAGGTCAATTCCCGTGTTAACGGCAAAGGAAATGAATGGAAGCTTGCATCATACGGAATTTCCGCTGCACTGCTTGCGCTTGTGTGCTTTGTTCCGAGATTCATAGTAACGGTAAGCGGCAACGCTGATTTGCTCTATTCCTATTCGGCTGCGGAATACTGCGATTTGTTTGTTGCACTGTTCATCATTTCAACAGTTTTGACACGGGTTACGGATAAACTTCCCGAAGCAAAAAACGAGGAGTAATCAATGTTTTTTCAGAATGTTTTGATTGCAAGCGAACAGGTTGCAATTCTTTATGTGCTTGTTGCCGTCGGTGCAATTTGTGATAAAATCGGCATTTACACCGAAAAGGTTGCGAAAAGCTGTACGGATTTGCTGTTTTATATCATTACGCCTGCAGTTATAATCCAGAGCTTCTGCACTCTTGAATATAATCCCGAAACAGCCAAGGGACTTTTTGTTGCCATGGCGTGCGGATTTATTTTGCATGTTGTTTCGGCTCTGATTTCAAGTTTTGTATTCAACCGTACAAACATGGAAGAAGCCTGCATCTATAAGTATTCCTGCGCATACGGCAACTGCGGATATATGGCTTTGCCTCTTGCGGGTGCGGTGCTTGGCGATGAGGGAGTTTTCTACTGCTCGGCGGTTATAATTTCCTTCCAAATTTTCAGCTTTACACACGGCATCTATACCATAACCAAGGGCAAAGACGGAGAAAAGGTAAAGTTTGATTTGAAGAAGCTTATTGTGAATCCGGGCGTTATTTCCGTTATAATCGGACTTCCTCTTTTCCTGCTTTCCGTGAATCTGCCCGAGGTTATCGAGTCTCCGATTAATTACATTGCAAGCCTTAACACACCCGTTGCAATGCTGATTTTCGGCACATATATAGCAAACACTGATTTCAGAAGCATATTTAAGAATTGGAGAATTTTTGCGGTTGCATTGGTCAAGCTTATCATTCTTCCGCTTGTGCTCATGGCGGCATTCCGATTTGCGGGAATAACGGGAACGTTGCTCGTTGCACTTTCGATTTCCGCAGGTGCACCAACCGCAAATAACACCGTAATGTTTTCCGCAAAATATGACCGTAACACCGGTCTTGCATCCCAGACCGTTGCGGTTGTCAGCTTTATTTCGATTATCACTCTTCCCGTTATGATAGCACTTGCTCAGTATGTGGGGTGAGAAATTGAAAATCAAAGAAATAATGGATAACATTTCACCCTTGTGGGGAACGTGTTCATTTGATAGAATAAAAGACGGGCTCATTGACTGCAGAGCAAAAAGCAGACTGCCAGAAAACCCGAAAACCGTTATAGTGGCGTGTTTTCCGTATCTGCTTGATGAGTCTCTTTATGAAAACAGAAATATCTCGAAGTATGCGGTTGTGACGGATTATCACGAGGTTGCAACAGCAAGGTTGAAAAAGGCATCGGAGGAGCTTGAAAAGCTTTTTTCTGATGAAAAATTTGCATTTTTTGCGGATAATTCGCCCATACCCGAGGTCAGAGCTGCTTGCTGTGCAGGACTCGGAGTAAGAGGTGATAATTCTCTGCTCATAACCGAAAAATACGGTTCATATGTATTTATCGGCGCAATAGTTACCACGGCTGAATTAGAATTCACAGAAAACGAAATAAAATCATGTCTGAAATGCGGAAAGTGCAGAAGGTTTTGTCCTTCGGGAGCGATTTCCGAAACCGGATTTGAAAGAAATCTCTGTCTTTCCGAAATAACTCAGAAAAAAGGTGTTCTCACTCCCGAAGAAGAGCATCTTATGAAGGTATGCGGCTGTGTCTGGGGCTGCGATATCTGTCAGGATGTCTGCCCTATGAATGAAAATGCCGCTTTAACCGACTTGGAAGAATTCCTCGATTCTCCCGTTGCAGCCGTTTCGTGCGGATGCACGCTTGAAGGCAGAGCCTATGAGTGGAGGGGAAAAAAGGTTATAGAACGAAATATTTCAATTGTGAAAGGAGAAACAATATGAAACTTATAGTTGCAATAATCAACAATGATGATTGCCCCAGCGTGCTCAGCGGACTTACTCAGAAAGGTTTCACGGCAACCCGTCTTTCAACATCGGGCGGTTTCCTCAGAGCAGGAAACTCAACCCTGCTTATCGGTACGGATGACGAAAAGGTTGATGATGTTATTGAGGTTATCAACGAATTTTCACGCAAACGTACTCAGATGGTTTCTCCCTCACCCTCATTCATGGCAGAGGGCTTTATATCCAGAGCGGTTGAGGTTACTGTAGGCGGTGCAACGGTATTTGTTCTGGATGTTGACAAATTCATCAAGCTTTAAGGCTGTGTTTAAATGAAAATTGATAAATTAAATATAGAAAATCAGGTTGAAAAATCCTTGTCCGCAGCCCTCAACACAAGGCGCTTCCCTCATGCGGTCATCTACGAAGGAGGAACATCCGAAGAACGAATGTCTCTTGCAATGAAAACTGCGGCAGCACTCGTCTGCTCGGGCGGCGGAGAAGTGCCTTGCCTTGCCTGCCGTGACTGCAGGAAAGCAGCGGCGGATTCCCATGCGGATATTCATGTTTATTCCGTTGAGGACAAGCCAAAGGCATTCAAGGTCGATACAGTCCGTGAAATAAGGGCAAAGGCATATATCGTTCCCAATGAAGCGGACAGAAAAGTTTTTATTCTTGAAAATGCACATACAATGGGCGTTGAGGGTCAGAATGCAATTCTGAAAATCCTTGAAGAGCCGCCTCAGTATGTCAATTTCATTCTTCTTTGCTCGTCTAAATCGGGATTTCTTCCCACGGTGCTTTCCCGTGCGACGGTTTATAATCTCGGACAGACTGCAACGCAGGATGCAGATATTTCCCGCGAAACCGTTGTTGAAACTGCAAGAAAAATCGCTCTTGCTTCGGCGGCGATGAATGATTTTGAAATAGTCAAAGCGGCGGGAGTATTTGAAAAAGACAAAAAGCTTCTTTATGCGGTTTTGCCTGTTATTCAGGAAATATATGCCGCTGCGCTCAGAATAAAATATTATGCCGAAGAAGAAAATACGGAGTTCGGCGAAACGGCAAAAGAGCTTGCACATAAGCTCAGCCGTAATTCACTGCTTGCCCTTATTGAGAGCACGGATGCTCTTATGGAGGCGGTCAGACTGAATGCGAATCACAATCTAATGGTTACAGCCGTCTGCACAAAGCTTCGCAGGGCGGCGGTCAACTGATATCGGAGGTGCCATATGGCAGAAGTAATAGGCGTTCGTTTCAAAGAGGTCGGAAAGGTTTACTATTTTGACCCTGACGGACATACACTGAAAAAAGGTGACAGGGTTATCGTTGAAACCGTGCGTGGAATCGAATGCGGTGAGGTGGCGATGGATAACCGTGAAATCAGCGAAGAAGAAATCGTGAAGCCCCTCAAGAAGCTTATAAGAACAGCAACGGAAGAGGATATTGCAACGGTTACCGAAAACAAAAGAAAAGAAAAAGAAGCATTCGGAATCTGCCAGCAGAAAATAGCAAATCACGGGCTTGAAATGAAGCTTGTTGATGTTGAATATACATTTGACGGAGGCAAAGTTCTTTTCTACTTTACCGCAGACGGCAGAGTTGATTTCAGAGAGCTTGTAAAAGATCTTGCGGGCGTATTCAGAACAAGAATCGAACTGCGTCAGATAGGCGTGCGTGATGAATCCAAAATGCTTGGCGGTCTCGGCATCTGCGGCAGACCCTTCTGCTGCAGCAGCTTTCTCGGAGAATTCCAGCCCGTTTCAATCAAAATGGCTAAAGAGCAGGGTCTTTCGCTTAATCCAACCAAAATAAGCGGTGCCTGCGGCAGACTTATGTGCTGCCTCAAGTATGAGCAGAATGCATATGAGCATCTTCTGAAAATAACTCCTAAACCCGGTGCGATTGTCGAAACTTCAGACGGTGCGGGTACGGTTGTTGATTTCAGTCTTCTTACAGGTAAGCTCAAGGTGCAGCTTCATGATAATCCCGATGCGCCGCCCAGATTTTTCCACAGAAGGGATGTCAAGCTTGTCCGTGATTCAAGAATAAAGGTTGCAAAGGAAGAATTTGAAGCTTTGAAGGATATAGAAGGATAATTTAGCTCAAATTCCATATAAAAACCTCTTGCAATTTTTAAATTATGTGTTACAATGGTCTTGAAAAAATGTTAAGGAGGAAGAACATAATGGCATATTTCATTAGTGACGATTGCATCTCCTGCGGTGCTTGTGCAGCAGATTGCCCCGTTGGCGCTATTTCAGAAGGCGACGGCAAGTACGTTATCGACGCTGATACTTGCATCGATTGCGGCGCTTGTGCAGATTCATGCCCCGTTGAAGCTCCCAAGGCTGAATAATTTTTGAAAAGAGATAACCGCTTTCCGTTTGGAGAGCGGTTTTTTCTTGTTTATGTACTTGCTTTTTTTTTGAATATATATTATATTATTTATATTAAACATAAATTGAGGTGTAAAAATGAAAAAAATCATAAGTGTATTTCTTTCGCTCATTCTCGTGTTTTCTGCAGTATCAACAGGAGTTTCTGCAATAGAAACCGAGCCGGATCTTGAGTTTGCGGTTGCTTCCGACCTTCACTACAACATTCCCGTTGAGCAGCTTGAAGGCGAAATTGACGATGAAATTTATTGGTATGCAAACCGCCGTGCGGCAATGGAAAGCGAAAGCAGCTGGATAATCGACGAATTTCTTAATCAGTGTGCAGAAAATGATGCCGTTGATTTTGTTCTTATTTCAGGTGACATTGCGGATAACGGCAAGGTTATCGCTCAGGAGCATTATGACATGGCAGCCAAGTTTGCTGCTTTTGAGGCAAAAACAGGCAAGCAGATTTATGTTACCGTAGGCAACCACGATGCAGGTGTTGACTGCGAAACAGAACTTGCTGATTTTAAGGAAATCTATGCCGACTTCGGATATGACAAGGCTCTTACAATCAGAGAGGAAGATTGCTCATATACTGCAGACCTCGGCAAGAAGTACAGACTTATTTCTCTTGACAGCACCGCACCTGACAAATCAACTGCAGACGGTATGTCGGCAGATAAGATGGATTGGGTAAGAATACAGGCTCAGCAGGCAAAGGAAGACGGCAGATATCCCATCCTTATGATGCATCACAATCTTCTTGACCATATGCCTCTTCAGAGACTTTTCAGCCAGGATTTCATAGTAAAATTCCATCATTCAACAGCAGACCTCTTTGCAAATTGGGGTATCAAGCTTGTTTTCACAGGTCATGAGCATTGCAGTGATGCCGCGGTTTACACAAGCTCTGCAGGTAACATTATCTATGACTTCGCAACAACCTCACTCACTATGTATCCTCTTCAGTACAGAACATTCAGACTTACTGACAGCAATATTATCTACGAAACACAGACCGTTGATAAGATTGATACGGATTCTCTTACTGCATACACTGCAGGCTATGATGAAAACCAGATTGCGCTTATGAATGCAGGTCTTAATTCATATGCAAAGGGCTTCCTCAAGGCGGGTGTACAATACCGTCTCGGCAGATCGCTTACAATGGAAAAAATGGGTATCGCCGAAGATGCATTCTATTATGACCTTGTAAACACTGCAGTCGGCGGTCTCAACAAGATTCTCAATGAGCCCCTTTACGGCGAAGGCAGTATTCAGCAGCTTGCAGCTGAATACAACATCGATATTCCCGACAGCAGATATAAGAACGGCTGGGATGTTGTAACAGAGCTTGTTGCTGCTCATTATGAAGGTGAAGAAAGCTTTGATTTCAGCTCAAAGGAAGTAACTATTTTCCTTCGTCTTGTTTCTCTTCTCCTTAAGGATGACCTTTGTGCGGTTACTGATGAGGTTTTCCTTGATGCAGCCAATGAACTCTTCAAGCATTTCGGTACAGATACCGTTATAACAGACCTCACAAAGCTTGCCACAAATGTATTCGGCGGTGTTACTGTTGCTGAGTATTTCCTTATTGCACTTGTTTCACCTCTTGTTTACAATTTTGCGGTTGACAGTGACGGAGTGAATGATAATGTGGGAATGCTTCCCGGTTATGCAACTGTAAGTGTTGAGGAGAATTCGTACAATATCATTGACAGAATTCATACAACCCTCAACAACATTATGAAATATATCACAATGTTCCTTCAGATTATTTCCAAGATTTTCATTAAATAATCATAATAAAACTATTTGGCAGAGGCACTTCCTACGGGAGTTGCCTCTGTTTTTTGTTTACATTTTGTTCTTAAAAAAATAAATTTTTGTATGTTTATTACAGTTGACCTTTTTTATATAATAATATATAATATTATGCTAAGATAGTATTATCATAAATTATATATTATTTCGTTATGCCGTTTTCTGCGGCAAAAGGAGTTAAATTAAATGACTAAAAACAGCGAGTTAAGGGTAATGCCTGCGGTTGCTCTGAGAGGCCTTGTGGTATTCCCCGATATGTTTATCCATTTTGATGTGGGCAGAGAAAAATCCATAAACGCCCTCAAAAAAGCAATGGATACCGATCAGGAAATTTTTCTTGTAACACAAAAAGATATATCAGTAGATGACCCCGACTACAGCGAGCTTTATGAAATCGGTGTTATCGCAACCGTCAAGCAGGTGCTTAAGCTTCCCGGAAAAAGCGGGAATGTGCGCGTTGCCGTTGAGGGAATATGCAGAGCAAGACTTGTTGAGGGTATCAATGCGGGAAAGGGTAATTATCTTAAAGCTATGGTATTCCCTATAACAGAACCCGAAGTGAAAATCGACAGCGTTGATTATGCCAAGGCTCTTGTTCGTCATTCCAAGGATTTGTTTGCCGAATATTCCGACTGTGCTCCCCAGATGCCTGCGGATGTTGTAACGGGCGTTATGCAGAAAAGCGAACCCGGTCCTCTTGCAGATTATATTGCAGGCAACATTATGCTTGAATATGAAGACAGACAGACTGTGCTTTCAACAATCAATCCTTTAAGACGACTTGAGGAAATGTGCGTCATTCTTGTTAACGAAGGCAATCTGCTTTCAATTGAAGCGGAGATAGGTGACAAGGTGCAGGAACAGATTGATAAGGGTCAGCGTGAATATTATCTGCGTGAGCAGATGAAGGTTATTTCTGCTGAGCTCGGCGGCGGTGTGTCTCAGGAAGAGGACCTTGACAGATACAGAGAAACGATTTTCAATCTTGATGTTTCCGATGAAATCAAGGAAAAGCTTTTCAAGGAATGCGACAGACTTGAAAAATATTCTCCGCAGTCACCCGAAGCGGCAGTAAGCAGAAACTATATCGAAACCTGTATTTCTCTTCCATGGAATAATCTCAGCGAAGAAAATACCGATATTGCAAAATCAAGAAAGATTCTTGAAGCAGACCACTACGGTCTTGATAAAATAAAGAAAAGAATTCTCGAATATCTTGCTGTGCGTGTGCTTGCACCCGATATCAAAGGTCAGATAATATGTCTTGTAGGGCCTCCGGGCGTAGGCAAAACCTCGGTTGCACAGTCAATTGCAAGAGCAACCGGCAGAGAATATGTCCGCATTTCTCTCGGCGGTGTCAAGGATGAGGCGGAAATCAGAGGACACAGAAAAACATATATCGGCTCAATGCCCGGCAGAATCATAAATGCCATGCAGCAGGCAGGCACAAGCAATCCTCTTGTACTTCTTGATGAGGTTGACAAGCTTTCGTCGGACTATAAGGGAGACCCCACATCGGCACTTCTTGAGGTGCTTGACCCCGAGCAGAACTCAACCTTCAGAGACCATTATATAGAGCTCCCCTTTGATTTGAGCAGAGTAATGTTTATAACAACTGCCAATGTTGAGGCGAATATTCCCGAACCTCTGCGAGACAGAATGGAAATCATTGAACTCGGCAGCTACACAAGCGAAGAAAAGTTTCAGATTGCCAAAAAGCATCTGATTCCCAAACAAATCAAGCGTCATGGTCTTACGGCGGGCAAGCTGAGAATAACGGATAAGGCGATCCGCCTTATTATTGAAGGCTATACAAGAGAAGCGGGTGTCCGTGCTCTTGAGCAGAAGATTGCGGCAATCTGCAGAAAGTCTGCAATGGAAATCGTTGAAGGGAATGCAGAAAAGATCTCTGTCAAACCCGAAAACATCGAAGCTCTTCTCGGCACAAGAAAATATAAGGCAGACAACATGATTCGTGAAAATGAGGTCGGTGTTGTTAACGGACTTGCATGGACTTCTGTTGGCGGAGATATGCTTGAAATCGAGTCAGCCGTTCTCAAAGGAACGGGTAAGCTTGAGCTTACGGGTTCGCTCGGCGACGTTATGCAGGAGAGCGCAAAGGCGGCTGTCAGCTACATCCGTTCAAAGGCGGATACATTGCCCATTAACGGCAGTTTCTATAAAGAATCTGATATTCATATTCACGTTCCCGAGGGGGCAACGCCTAAAGACGGACCTTCGGCAGGTGTTACGATTGCAACTTCTCTTGTTTCCGCACTTTCGGGCATCAAGGTCAGAAAAGATGTTGCAATGACGGGTGAAATTACTCTCCGTGGCAGAGTTCTTCCCATCGGCGGCCTCAAGGAAAAGTCAATGGCGGCATACAGAGCAGGCATTAAAACCGTTGTTATTCCCTATGACAACATAGCAGACCTTGACGAGGTTGACCCGGTTGTTAAAGAGGCAATAACCTTTGAACCTGTCAAAACCATTGAGGCTGTATGGGATATCGCTCTTGAAAAAGAAGAGAAGAACCTTGAAAAAACCGTTAATCATGTTGAAACAAGAAAAGGCAACCGTGCATCAATTGCACAGTAAAGGATAAAAAATGAGATACGATAAAGTAGAATTTACAGCGGCTTACGGAACATCAAAGCAGCTTCCTCCTTCAAAAGAGGCGGAAATAGTGTTTTCGGGGCGTTCAAATGTAGGCAAATCATCGCTGATAAACAAAGTTTTTAACCGTAAAAACCTTGCAAGAGTCAGCTCTGTACCGGGCAAAACTATAACCGTTAATTTTTTTAAAGGTGACGGCGTTTATTTTGTTGACCTTCCCGGCTACGGCTATGCCAAGCGTGAGCAGGGCGAAAAGAAACGCTGGGCAGAGCTTATGGAAGGATATTTCCATTCGGACAGAAATATTGCTCTTGTTATTCAGCTTATTGATATGCGTCATGCTCCCACGGCAGACGATATGATGATGCTCAATTTCCTCAGAGAATGCGAAATACCGTTTGCGATTGCGCTCACAAAATGTGATAAGCTCAACAAAACCGAAACCGAAAAACGCCGTGCTGAGCTTTCGGAAGAGCTTAAGGATTATGCGGATATAACCGCAGTTGAATTCTCGGCCGTCAAGGGCACGGGCGTTGAACAGATTAAGGCGGCAATAGAAGCGGCTGTAAAACAGGAAGGATGTTAAAATGTACGTTTCGGACTGCATTTCGGTGAACGAAAAAGGTCACCTTACAATCGGCGGATGCGATACCGTTTCGCTCGCAGAGCAATACGGCACACCTGCTTATATATTCGATGAAAACGAAATAAGAAACAATCTGCGCTCATTCAAAAAATCAATGGACGAAAATTATTCGGGCAACGGACTTGTGTGTTATGCGAGCAAGGCGTTCTGCTGCAAGGAGATGCACAGAATCTGCAAGCAGGAGGGTGTAGGCATCGATGTTGTTTCGGGCGGCGAGCTTTATACCGCACTTTCCGTTGATTTTCCTGCTGAAAACATAGTTTTCCACGGCAACAACAAAATTTATGCAGAGCTTGAAGCGGCTGTTGAAAGCGGAGTAGGCAGAATCATTGTTGATAATGTTTATGAGCTTGAAACTCTTGATAAAATTGCCGGGAAACACGGCAAGGTTGCCGGCATAATGTTCAGAATAAAGCCCGGTATCGATGCTCATACCCATGAGTTTATCATGACGGGTCAGATTGACTCCAAATTCGGCTTTGCTCTTGAAACGGGCGAGGCAATGGAAGCTGTCAAGCTTGCGGCAGGCATGAAAAATGTAAAACTCAGAGGACTTCATTGCCATATAGGCTCACAAATTTTTGATATTGACCCCTTTGAGCTTGCGGCAAAGGTTATGCTTGACCTCTTCAAAACAGTTAAGGATGAAACCGGTCTTGAGCTTGAAGAACTCAATCTCGGCGGCGGTTTTGGTATAAAATATCTTGAAAGCGACTGCCCGAGACCTTACGGCGACTACATGAACAGCGTTGCAAGGGTTGTCAAGGAATATTCCTCAAAGCTCGGCCTCAGAACTCCGTTCATTCTTATTGAACCCGGCCGTTCAATCGTCGGTGCGGCGGGTATAACTCTTTATACAGTCGGTGCTGTTAAAGAAATTCCCGATATCAGAACCTATGTTTCGGTTGACGGCGGTATGGCGGATAATCCCCGTTACGCTCTTTATCAGTCGGATTACGAAATCGTTTGTGCAAACAAAGCAACCGAAGAAAGAACCGATATCGTGACCGTTGCGGGTAAATGCTGTGAAAGCGGCGACCTTATTCAGGAAAACACAAAGCTTCAGTCGGTTGAAGTCGGTGACACTCTTGCCGTGCTTTCAACAGGAGCATATAACTATTCCATGGCATCGAATTATAACAGAATTCCCCGTCTGCCCGTTATTATGGTCAAAGACGGCGAATCAAGAACAGTTGTTAAAAGAGAAACCTACGAGCAGGTTGCAGCCTGCGATGTTTGATTAAATATAGAGTGAAATGATTCGAACTAAATACGCCGTAAAGGTCGGATTTCCGACCCATCGAAGCGTTTTTTCTTCGCCATACGAGACAGTATGCCTTCAGAAAAAACATTCCGCTGAATCAAATCACTCTAAATCAGGAATAATAATAAAAAGATTTAAGGAAGTGACACAATGCCTCAGGTAAGAATGTTAGCGGAGCAGGTGCGTCTGGTATCAATACCCACCGACAGATTCAAAACAGGACGCATTTCTGTTTCCATGGCATTGCCTATGGATGAAAAAATGGCGGCAAATTCGCTGCTCATATATCTTCTCAAGCGTTCCTGTAAGAAATATCCCGATTTTTCGCTTCTCAACGGAAAACTCGATGAGCTTTACGGTGCGGCACTTTCCGCAGGAGTAACCAAAATCGGCGAATCTCAGGTGCTTTCTCTTTCGCTTACCTGCCTTGATGACCGATTTGCGTTGACGGATGAATGCATTTCGGAGCAATGTGCCGAACTTCTTGCTGATATGATTTTTAATCCCAACTGCAAAAGCGGAAGCTTCGGTGCCGATAATCTTGCAACCGAAAAAAGACTTCTCGTTCAGCGTATAGAAGAGGAGCTTAACGATAAGCGTGCATATGCATTTAACAAGTGCATTTCATATATGTGTGCAAACGAGGCATACGGTAAGGAGAAATACGGCACAATCGAGGAAATTCAGAATGTGAAGATGGCGGATGTTTATTCCGCATGGAAGAATCTTCTTTCTTCAGCCATTTTTCAGATTACTGTTGTCGGCGGTTCGGGAATGGATAAGATTGCTGATATTTTTGCAAAGCATTTTGTGAAGATTGAGCGTAATCCTGTAAAACCCGAAACTGTGTTCATTCAGAGAGGCAGACATTTCAACCGCTATGAGGAAAGCTATCCGGTTAATCAGGGCAAGCTTGTTATCGGATTCAGAGCGGGTATGCAGAACAGCCGTGACAATATTCACGCAATAACCGTTATGAACGATATTTTCGGCATGGGCACTTATTCCAAGCTGTTTATGAATGTTCGTGAAAAGCTCAGCCTTGCATATTATTGCTGGTCAAAGCTGATTGCAAGCAAGGGCATTGTGCTTATTGAGGGCGGAATTGATACCGATAAAGAAAAAAAGGTTTCTGCAGAAATTCTTGCTCAGCTTTCCGATTTGAGAAACGGAAAAACCGATCCCGAGGTGCTCGAATCTTCAAAGCGTTCTTTAAAAGAAAGATATACATTCACAACTCCGGAGAGCATCTGTGCATGGTATGCCGCACAGGTTACGGAGGATGAAGTAATAACACCGGAAAGCATGATTGAAGGCGTTGAAGCCGTAACCATGGAGCAGGTTTGTGCTGCTGCAAAGAAGCTTTCAATTGATTCGATATTCATGCTTAAGGCACAAACGGAGGAGGAAACCGAGAATGAAAATTAAGCAGATAACCAACGAAAAACTCGGCGAAACCGTTTATTGTGCAAAGCATCCTTCCGGACTTGAAATCCGTGTGCTTCCCAAGGAAGGCTACACTTCTGTTTATGCGGTTTTCGGCGTGAAATACGGCTCAATCGATACTGCCGTGCAGAATGATAACGGTGATTTTAAAACAATTCCCGAGGGCACTGCTCATTTTCTTGAGCATAAGCTTTTTGAGAGTGAAGACCTCAATGCGTTTGAAAGATTTGCAAAAACGGGTGCAAGTGCAAACGCATACACAAGCTTTGAAAAAACAGCCTATCTTTTTAAAGGCTCAGAAAATATCGGGGAATCGCTTGAAATTCTGCTCGACTTTGTTCAGAATCCCTATTTCACTCAGCAGACTGTTGAGAAAGAGCAGGGGATAATCGGTCAGGAAATCAGAATGTATCAGGATTTGCCTGATTGGCAGGTTATGTTCAACCTCCTGAAGGCACTTTACAGCAATAACCCCGTCAGAATTGATATTGCAGGCACCCAGGAATCCATCGCAAAGATTGATGCGGAACTGCTTTACAGACTCTATAAAAATTTCTATAACCCCGCAAACATGATTCTCAGCGTTGTGGGAGGCATTGACCCCGACGAGGTTTTTGCAATCGTTGACAGATGTATCAAAAAAGATACCGAAAGCAAAATCGTCGAAAGAAGATTCGAAAAAGAAAGTGCAAAACCTGTTCGTGAATATATCGAAGAAAAGCTTTCCGTTGCACAAAAGCAGTTTCTTCTTGGCTTCAAGGAAGAGCTTGCAGAGCCTCTTCTCAGCCTTGAGGATGAAATTGCATCCCAGATTATGCTTGAAGCAATCATGGGCAAATCCTCACCGCTTTTCAAAAAGCTTCTTGATGAGGAACTTATCGATATGGGATTTGGTGCGGAGCTTTTCAACGGTTTCGGATTTTCATGCATCATGATGGGCGGAACAAGCTCAGACCCGCAGAAAACCGCACGCATTCTCCACGATGAAATCAAAACAATTCAGCAAAACGGTGTGGATTCAGCTGCATTTGAAAGAGCAAAACGCAAGTTCTACGGCAGATTTGTTATGAGTTATAACGATATCGACGATATGGCAAATCTGCTTATGAATCTTCACTTCAGCGGATATGAGCCTTTTGCGGAGCTTGAAGCCTGCAAAAATGTAACGATTGAAAAAGTGAACAGCCGTCTTGCCGCTTTGCGTGAGGATGCCTGTGCGCTTTCCGTTATAAGTCCCATCGCTTGATTTCACAAACGAAAGAAGGAATAATAAATGTCTGATTACACGGTTGTGTATTTCAAAGGAATTGAAAGAGGCTTCAGCGTTCCGAGTGTGCTTGCCGATTTCAGCATTTTCGGTATCGATATCGAAATCAAATTTTACGGTGCAATAATAGCATTCGGTTTTCTGCTTGCCGTGCTTTTCGGCGGCAGAATGGCATATAAATGGAAAATGAGCCTCGACAAAATGGTTGATGTTCTTATTTACGGAACACTTGCCGCCATAGTCGGTGCAAGACTGTATTATGTTTTCTCAAAATGGGATTATTACGGGGCAAATCTTTCGGAAATCCCCAAAATTTGGAACGGCGGACTTGCAATCTACGGAGGCATTATCGGCGGACTTGTTGCCGCATATTTTGTTTGTAAGATACGCAAGATGAATTACTGGAATTTGCTCGACATAGCTACCATGAGCCTTCTTATAGGACAGGGTATCGGCAGATGGGGAAACTTCACAAATCAGGAGGCTTTCGGCATCAACACCGATAAACCCTGGGGTATGTGGAGCGAGAAAATCGCTTCGGATATTATGGTAAATCAAACTCTTTATGCTGAAAAAGGCTTTACCGTTGACCCCGAGAAATTTGTTCATCCCACATTCCTTTATGAATCAATCTGGTGTCTTTTAGGTGTGCTCGTGCTTTATCTCATCTGCACAAAAGCAAGAAAATTCAGCGGTCAGGTTGCTCTCTGCTATGGTATATGGTACGGTCTTGAAAGAACCGTTGTTGAGGGTCTGCGTACCGACAGCCTTTATATTTCAGGCACAACAATCCGTGTTTCTCAGGCGCTTTCCGCAGCACTTGTTGTTGTTTGCACGGTGCTTCTTGTTGCTCTTCTTATTAAATTTAAGAAGAACCCCAAGCCCATCGACGGAGTGGATTTCTTCCTTGAAGAGGAACTGAAGAAGAAGGCCGAAGAAGTCAAAAGTGCAGATAAAGCAGAAGAAAACGAAGAAGCAACAGAAATAAATGATAATGTAATAAAAGAGGAGGAATGATTCCCATGGCAAAGCTTATAGACGGTAAGGTAATCCGTGAATTTAATCTTGATAAAATTTCAGAGCAGGTTGCCAAACTCAAGGAAAACGGTATTCTGCCTACTCTTGCGGTTATAATTGTAGGCTCAGACCCCGCATCAAGAATCTATGTTAACAACAAAAAAGCGGCTTGCGAAAGAACGGGAATGCGTTCACTCGAATTCGCTCTTCCCGAAGAAACAACAACCGAAGAGCTTCTTGAGCTTATCGATAAACTCAATGCAGACAAAACAGTTAACGGAATTCTCTGTCAGTTACCCGTGCCCAAGCACATTGATAAAAACAGGGTGCTTGAAAGAATTCTTCCCGAAAAGGATGTAGACTGTTTTCATCCCGAAAATGTCGGCAAGCTCTGCATAGGCAATGGCGGACTTGTTCCGTGCACACCTATGGGTATGGTTAAAATGCTTGAATATGAAGGCATTGACCCAACCGGAATGCACTGCGTAATTATCGGCAGAAGCGATATCGTGGGCAAACCTATGGCAATGCTCATGCTTGCAAGAAATGCAACCGTAACCGTTTGCCACTCAAAAACAAAGAATCTTGCCGAAATCACAAAGCAGGCGGATATCCTTGTTGCGGCTGTAGGTATAGCAAAATTCGTTAAAGCCGATATGGTCAAGGATGGCGCAATCGTTCTTGATGTCGGCATGGACAGAGATGAAAACGGAAAGCTTTGCGGCGATGTTGATTTTGATGCAGTTAAAGAAAAGGCTTCGATGATAACACCCGTTCCCGGCGGTGTAGGTCCCATGACAATTGCAATGCTCATGAGAAATACACTTGCCGCAGCGGAAATGCAGAATAAATAATTCAAGGAGGATATACATATGCAAAAGAAACTTTACAGAAGCAGAACCGATAAAAAACTTCTCGGTGTACTCGGCGGATTTGCAAAATATTTCAATATTGATGCAACAGTGCTCAGAATTATCTATGTTCTTCTTTCTCTCTTTGTTCTCGGATGTCCCGTTATTATCTATCTTGTGGTTGCGCTTATTATCCCCGAAGAGCCTGAAACACCCGATTATCAGGAAGGAAATTTTGAGCCTTACAACGATAATCAAAATTAATCAGAAAAAGGCAAAAAAACATTTGACAACAATTGATTGTTGTGCTATAATCTCATATGCCGCATATTCGGGGCGGGTGAGTTATGCCCAAAAACAGACGAAGTCTGTGCCTCCGGTAACCCAACTATAAGAGTTACAAGAATAGCGAGTCTTAAAGAAAAGGAATGAATTCCGATGTACGCAATTATTGAAACAGGCGGCAAGCAGTACAAGGTTGAAGCCGGCGATGTAATTTACATCGAAAAGCTTGGCGCAGAAGAAGCAAGCGAATACACCTTTGATAAGGTTATCGCTGTCGGAACCGATGACGGTATCACCGTTGGTGCTCCCTATGTTGCAGGAGCAAGCGTTTCCGCAAAGATTGTCAAGAACGGTAAGGCAAAGAAAGTTATCGTTATGACCTACAAGCCCAAGAAGAACTCAAAGAGAAAGATGGGCCACAGACAGCCTTACACTAAGGTTGAAATCTCTGCTATCAACGCATAAGCAATTGCCCTATGATAAGGGTAAAGTTCTTTGTCGGTAACAGACAGCTTAAAGGCTTTCAGATCAGCGGTCATGCAGGCTTTGCCGAAAACGGTGAAGATATTGTATGTGCTTCGGTTTCGTCGGCGGCATATATGGCAGCCAATACCGTAACCGAGATAATCAGAGCCAATGCGGAAGCAGCGGCAGATGACGGCGTAATGACATTGCTGGTTAATGAGCCTTGCCAAAGAACCGAAACGGTTCTTAAGGGACTGGAGCTTCATTTGAAGGAGCTTTCAAAACAGTATCCCGAAAACATCAAAATTATCTACGGAGGTGTAAAGAATGCTTAAGATAAACATTCAGCTTTTCGCTCATAAAAAAGGTATGGGTTCAACCCGTAACGGCCGTGACTCAGAATCAAAGAGACTCGGCGCAAAGAGAGCTGACGGTCAGTTTGTTCTTGCAGGTAACATCCTTGTAAGACAGAGAGGTACACACATCCATCCCGGCAACAACGTTGGCAAGGGTTCAGATGATACTCTCTTCGCTCTCATCGACGGAACAGTTAAGTTCGAGCGTATGGGCAAAGACCGCAAGAAGGTCAGCGTTTACGCAGTTGAGCAGTAATTTACGGTAAAAATCAATCCGCTATGCAATCGCATAGCGGAATTTTTCATTTATTTGTATTTGTTGCTTCGAGGATACTTGTCAATAATGTCTGTCAATCCTAAAATATAGTCTGTGGAAGTATTAAAATAAATTGCAAGCTTAATAAGAGTATCAATCGGCATTTGCCTTTGACCGGTTTCGTATTGTGAATATGTGTTTTGCCTGATATTCAAATATTCGGAAAGAGTTTTCTGTGTAATATCGTTATCTTCACGGATATCCTTTAATCTCATAAAAACCCCTCCTTGTTATTATTATTATATAAATCTCAAAACAAGATATTGACCGATATCTCAAATTGTGATAGTATAATTTAGAAAGGAGATGTTGATATTGCATGGAATGTAAACCAGACTTTACATAAATTTTACTTCATTTTTGAAAAATGTCTACCAAAGTTGATAGAATTTTGTCGCTGATATTGCTATAATTCAGTGGCAATCTAATTATCTGAAAATCAAGGGGGATTAATCATGAAAAATTCATTGCTTCGTTCGCTTTCTGTTATCACTGCTTTTGTGATTGTTTTCTGCTCGCTTTCGTTTGCGGCAAGTGCGGATAACAGCGGTAAATCCGTTGTTGTTTGCGGACAAACTTTTGATGAAAGCGGATATTGGCGTATTAACAGAGATAAAGAGTTTGTTGAAGGCAGTGAAAAATATTATAATATTGCATATGATGCCGAAACCAACACACTTACTCTTAAAGATGCAGAGCTTTACACTGTCTATAATTTGATTGACGGTTATTTACCCATAGCAAGTGCTGTTTATTCTTCTTCATCTCTGAATGTGAACTTCATCGGAGATAATACGGTAGTGATGCGTGATACATTCTCTGAGGGTACACACGCGATATATACTTATAAACTTGATTCGGATATAACGGTTTCAGGTGATGGCAATCTTACAATAAAAGATAACGGCCGTGCAGGCTTCAGCGCATTTTATGCCAGATTCGGTAAGATTAATATAAAGGATGCTCAGCTTGATGTGATATTCAATGGTACGGAAAGCGAATATACATCAAGTATAATCTGCGGAAAAACAGCCGAAATAAAGAATTCTGATCTCGGTATATCTTTTGCCGGTGCTTATATTTCATACGGAATGAGTATAAATCCCGATAGCGGCATCGTTGATATCATTGATTCTGATGTTGAAATCAAAGGAACAGCTTGTGCGGCAATGTGCGGAATTTTTGCCTATAATACAAATGTAAAAAACAGCACAATAAATATAAACATCAATGATTGGGTTGATGATGAGGATTATTATTGGGACGGAACGAATTACGGCATCAGCACCATGCATCTTAATGTTGAAAACAGCAATGTTACATCGGAAGTTATAAACAGATGGTCTGTTGAGAAAAATGGCGCTTGTAACCTCGGTATGCTTACGGTTAATGGTAAATCGGTTGGAATGCCCTACGGCTTTATGGCGGCGAGAAGTTTTTATATCAATGGTGACGATGTCAGTTATTCGTCAATTTATCTGAATTCCGGTTTGAATATTTATAATCCGATTCTGCCCGATAGCAGTGAATATTTCACAGCTGTTGACGGAGTTGTCAATGTCTGTACGGCAGAAGAAAACTGGAATATACACTATGATAAATATACGAACACACTTACATTGAGAAATGCAAAGCTTAAATATTCGCTCCGTAATATGGGCTATGCAAACATAGTTCTTGAGGGCGAAAATTCGATAGTTGTGGACTATGGCTATGCTATGGAGGGCGATTGTCCTCATAACTTTACCGGCAACGGAACACTTACTCTTGTTTCACCCGATGCCTGTTATAAATTTTTGAACGGAAACTTTAAATTTGGAGATAATGCCGATGTTACCGCAAGCACAAGTGCAGACGGTGCTGATGCAACGGCGTTTAATGCAGAAAGCTCGGAAGGCTACAAATGGATGAAGATTACGGTAACCTCTGAAGAGGAAGAAAAAGAATTGAACTTCTTCGAAAAAATAATTCAGTTCTTCAAAAATCTTTTTAACTCGTTTCTTTCACTGTTTTCATAAAAACGAAAATCCGCTATGCAATCGCATAGCGGATTTTTTTATTTGTTCAGTACGTCTTTAAGATACATACCCGTATAAGATTTTTCACATTTTGCAACATCTTCCGGGGTGCCCTGTGCAACGATTTCGCCGCCTCCGCTGCCTCCTTCAGGACCAAGGTCTATGATATGGTCGGCAACCTTTATAACATCAAGATTGTGTTCGATAACGATAACGGTGTTGCCTTTATCTACAAACTTCTGCAGAACATCAATCAGTCTGTGAACATCGGCGGTGTGAAGTCCGGTGGTGGGTTCGTCGAGAATATAAACGGTTTTGCCCGTGGACTGTCTTGATAGCTCGGTTGCAAGTTTGACTCTTTGTGCTTCGCCGCCCGAAAGCGTTGTTGCGGGCTGTCCGATTTTAACATATCCCAGACCTACATCATAAAGAGTTTTGATTTTACGGTGGATTTTGGGAATGCTTTCAAAGAAATTCATGCCTTCTTCAACTGTCATATCAAGAATATCACTGATGCTCTTGCCTTTGTAATGAACTTCAAGGGTTTCACGGTTGTATCTTTTACCCTTGCACACCTCACATGGCACATAAATATCGCTCATAAAGTGCATTTCGATTTTAACTATACCGTCACCCTGACAGGCTTCACAACGGCCTCCTTTAACATTAAAGGAGAATCGGTTGGGCTTGTAGCCTTTTTTCTTTGCATCTGTTGTTGAAGAGAATAAGTCGCGGATATAGGTAAACACGCCGGTATAGGTTGCGGGATTTGAACGGGGAGTTCTTCCGATGGGGGATTGGTCGATATCGATAACCTTGTCAAGATGTTCAATTCCCGTGATTCTGTCATGGTCACCTGCGATTTTTCTTGCACCGTTAAGCTCGGTTACGAGGCGCTTGTTGAGAATTTCGTTAACAAGTGATGATTTGCCCGAGCCCGAAACTCCCGTAACGCAGATGAACTTGCCGAGAGGAAAATCGACATCAACGTTTTTAAGGTTATTTTCTCTTGCACCGTGAACGGTCAGTATTTTGCCGTTACCCTCACGGCGCTTTTGGGGAACGGGAATAAACTTCTTGCCGCTCAGGTACTGTCCGGTAACGGATTTTTCGCAAGCTTTGATATCTTCAACACTGCCGCAACAAACGATTTCACCGCCGTGAATGCCTGCGCCCGGTCCGACATCAACAATGTAGTCGGCAGCATTCATGGTTTCCTCGTCGTGTTCAACAACGATAAGGGTATTTCCTATGTCACGCAGGTGCTGAAGGGTTTTGAGAAGTTTTGCATTGTCACGCTGATGAAGTCCGATACTCGGCTCGTCAAGAATATAAAGAACACCCATAAGAGATGAGCCGATCTGCGTTGCAAGACGGATTCTCTGTGCCTCGCCGCCTGAAAGAGTAGCGGATGAACGGGCAAGAGTGAGGTAATCAAGACCGACGCTTGAAAGGAACGTGAGTCTTTCTTTGATTTCCTTCACAATCTGTTCCGCAATCATGTTGTCACGCTCTGAAAGGGTAAGATTGTTCAGAAATTCAATTTCCTCGATGATGGATTTGTTTACGAATTCGTCGATGTTGATTCCGCCTACGGTTACACCCAAGGATTCCTTTTTTAGTCTTGCGCCGCCGCATTCGGGGCACTTGACGGTTGACATATATCCTTCGATTTCGTTTCGTGAATATTCGCTTGTTGTTTCTCTGTAGCGTCTTTCAAGGTTATTGACGATACCCTCAAAATCAGTCATGTATGTGCCGCTTCCGTATTCGCTGCGGCGTTCAAGCTTGATTTTTTTGCCGCCCGTACCGTAAAAAATAACATCCCTTGCTTTTTTCGGAAGGTCTTTGAACGGTGTATCAAGCGAAAAATCATAGGCTTTTGCAAGACCTTCATAGTACATCTGTGCAATTGTACCGCCGTCGGAGGATGACCAGCCGCTTGCCTTGATTGCTCCCTCGTGTATAGAGAGGTTTTCGTCGGGAACAACCATTTTGGGGTCAACCTGCATGAATACGCTCAGACCGGAGCATTTGGGACACGCACCGAAAGGATTGTTGAATGAAAACGAACGGGGTTCAAGCTCTTCGATGCTGACGCCGTGTTCGGGACAAGCGTAATTGAGCGAATAAAGCTGTTCTTCGCCGTCAATAACATCAACAAGAAGCAGACCTTCGGTCAGATTTGTTGCGGTTTCGATTGAATCTGCAAGGCGTGAACGGATTGAGTCTTTGATGATAAGTCGGTCAACGATAACCTCGATGTTATGCTTTATATTCTTTTCGAGCTTGATTTCTTCCGCAAGGTCATAGGTTATGCCGTCGATACGCACTCTTGCATAGCCGCTTTTACGGATTGATTCAAGCTCTTTTACATATTCACCTTTCTTACCTCTTGCAATGGGTGCCATAATCTGGATTTTTGTGCCTTCGGGAAGAGAGAGAACCTGCGTTGTTATATCGTCAACGGTCTGTTTGCTGATTTCTCTGCCGCATTCGGGGCAGTGAGGGATGCCGATTCTTGCATAAAGCAGGCGCAGATAGTCATATATTTCAGTTACCGTACCGACGGTTGAACGGGGATTTTTTGAGGTTGTTTTCTGGTCAATTGAAATAGCGGGGGAAAGGCCCTCGATGCTGTCAACCGCAGGCTTCTCCATCTGACCGAGAAACTGACGGGCATATGATGAAAGGGATTCAACATATCTTCGCTGACCCTCTGCATAAATTGTATCAAAAGCGAGTGAGGATTTACCCGAGCCCGAAAGACCCGTAAAAACAACAAGCTTGTCACGGGGGATTGTTATATCAACATTTTTCAGATTGTGCTCTTTAGCACCCTTGACCGTCAAATTTTTTATTGCCATATTATTTTCCTTTTCTGAGTTTTTCGATTCTGTCACGAAGATAAGCTGCGTGTTCGAATTCAAGAATTTTAGCTGCCGCTTTCATTTCTGCGGTAAGCTTTACAATCATTTCTTCTCTTTCTTTTCTACTCATCTTTGAGATTGATTTTTCTTCATTTCCCTTTGAGGAAATTTCGATTATATCGTGAACATCCTTGACGATTGTTTTGGGAGTTATGCCGTTTTCTTCATTGTATTTCATCTGCTTTTGTCTGCGGCGTTCGGTTTCGGTTATTGCACGCTCCATTGAAGGTGTTACGCAGTCGGCATACATGATAACCGTACCCTGTGCGTTTCGTGCCGCACGGCCGATTGTCTGAATAAGCGATGTTTCCGAACGGAGAAAACCTTCTTTGTCCGCATCAAGGATTGCTACAAGCGAAACCTCGGGAATATCAAGACCTTCACGAAGAAGATTGATGCCGATAAGCACATCAAAATCGCCTAAACGCAGCCCACGGATTATCTCCATTCGTTCGATAGTATCTATATCATGATGCATATAGCGGACCTTTATATCAAGATTTTCAAGGTAATCCGTCAGATCCTCCGCCATACGCTTTGTGAGAGTTGTGATAAGAACACGCTCACCCTTTGCCGTTCTTTCGTTGATTTCAGAAACAAGGTCATCAATCTGTCCTTCAACGGGGCGAACAGATATTTCGGGGTCGAGAAGTCCCGTGGGTCTGATAACCTGCTCTGCAATATGAGCGCTTTTTTCTTTTTCAAGCTCACCGGGAGTTGCACTCACGAAGATTTTCTGTCCCGTACGCTCATAGAATTCGTCAAAGGTAAGAGGACGGTTGTCGTATGCCGACGGCAGACGGAAACCGAAGTTAATCAGGCTTTCTTTTCGTGCTCTGTCACCGCCGTACATTGCTCTGACCTGAGGAAGAGTAACGTGCGATTCATCAACAAACAGCAAAAAATCATCGGGAAAGTAGTTGAGCAGAGTAAACGGTGCGGAGCCTGCAGGTCTGCCAGACATGATTCTTGAATAGTTTTCAATTCCTTTGCAAAAGCCTGTTTCACGGAGCATCTCAATGTCATATTCCGTTCTCTGCCTTATTCTCTGAGCTTCAAGCAGTTTGCCGTTTTCTTCGAAATATTTAACCCTGTCAAGCATTTCTCCGTAGATGCTTGATATGGATTTTTCCATTTTATCGGGTGCTATAACATAGTGCGATGCAGGGTAAATTGCGGCATGGGAAAGCACGCTTTTAACCTGACCCGTAAGGGCATTTATCTCGCTGATTCTGTCAATTTCATCGCCGAAAAATTCAACTCTGATGCCGTTTTCGTTTGAGTATACGGGAAATATTTCAACAACATCGCCTCTGACACGGAATTTGTTACGGCTGAAGTCAATGTCGTTTCTTTCGTATTGAATGGAAACCAGTTTTTCAATCAGCTCATCACGGCTTTTCTCCATGCCCGTACGCAGAGAGATAACCATACTGCGGTAATCTATGGGGTCGCCGAGAGTATATATGCATGAAACGCTGGCAACGATGATAACATCACGTCTCTCTGACAAAGCTGATGTTGCGGAGTGGCGGAGTTTATCAATTTCATCGTTGACGGCGGAGTCTTTTTCAATGTAGGTATCCGTTGTTGGAATATATGCTTCAGGTTGATAATAGTCATAATATGAAACAAAATATTCAACTGCATTTTCGGGGAAAAATTCTCTGAATTCGGAGCAAAGCTGTGACGCAAGAGTCTTGTTGTGAGCCAGCACAAGAGTGGGACGGTTAACCTTTTCGATGATGTTTGCCATCGTGAAGGTTTTACCCGAACCCGTAACACCCATAAGTGTCTGCTCGCCGTATCCTTTGTTTAAACCGTCAACAAGCTCAGCGATAGCCTGAGGCTGATCACCCATAGGTTTGTATTTTGAATGAAGCACAAATTTGTCCATTGAAATCCCTCCGAAAGTGTGAACAAATGTTCAAATTATTATATCATAATTATTTTTAAAAGTAAACCATAAATTATAAATTTATTACGATTATCAACAAAATCCATAAACAAAAATCTTCATATTGCTTTATTTGTTGACATTTTATACAAATGGTGGTATTATATCAACATATATTTGCGGCATTGCATCTCAGATTTTGAAATGGAGTGTTTTATTTGAAAGGTATTATTCTGGCAGGCGGTTCAGGAACAAGACTCTATCCGCTGACCATGGTAACCAGTAAACAGCTTCTTCCCGTTTACGATAAACCTATGATTTATTATCCCTTGTCAACGCTCATGCTTGCGGGGATTCGTGAAATACTTATAATATCAACACCAACCGATACTCCGAGATTTGAAGAGCTTCTCGGCAACGGCAGACAGTTCGGATTGAATCTTTCCTATGCAGTTCAGGAAAGTCCCGACGGACTTGCGCAGGCTTTCATAATCGGCGAAAAATTTATTGGTGACGATGATGTTGCAATGGTTCTCGGTGACAATATTTTCTACGGCAACGGTCTCGGGCATATGCTCCGCCAAGCTGCAAAAAACAAGAACAGAGCAACCATTTTCGGATATTATGTTGATAATCCGCAGGCTTTCGGTGTTGTTGAATTCGATGAAAACGGCGTTCCCGTTTCAATCGAAGAAAAACCTGCAGAGCCTAAGTCGAACTATGCGGTAACGGGACTTTATTTTTATGATAACCGTGTTGTTGAATATGCAAAATCACTTAAGCCTTCAAAAAGAGGAGAGCTTGAGATAACCGATATCAACCAGATTTATCTTCAGAACGGCGACCTTGACATCAGGCTCATGGGCAGAGGCTTTGCCTGGCTTGATACAGGTACGGTTGACAGTCTTATGGATGCCGCGAACTTCATTAAAACAGTTGAAAAGCTTCAGGGAATCAAAATTTCGGCTCCCGAAGAAATTGCATATAATATGCGCTGGATAAGCCGTGAAGCATTGCTTCGCTCTGCTGAAAAATACGGCAAATCCTCTTACGGACAGCATCTTAAGTCTGTTGCGGAAGGTAAAATTCTTTATACAGGCGGAAAACCCGGTGAAAGACCTTGCTGGGGTGCGGAGGGGAACTTGAACTATGAAGCTGAATGAAACAGCGATTGCAGGAGTTTATGAAATTGAGCCGAAGGTTTTCGGCGATAACCGAGGCTGGTTTTATGAATCCTATTCCAAGGAAAAGCTTGAAAATCTCGGCATAAAAGCTGATTTTGTTCAGGATAACCGTTCTTTTTCGGCTGCTAAGGGTACGCTCAGAGGTCTGCATTGCCAGACTAATCCCAAAGCGCAGTCAAAGCTCATAACCTGCCTTCAGGGAGCAATTCTTGATGTTGCGGTTGATATCCGCAAGGGCTCGCCTACATATATGAAGTGGGTTGCGGTTGAGCTTAATGCAGAAAATAAAAAAATGTTATTTATTCCCAAGGGATGTCTCCACGGATTTGTAACTTTAACGGAAAATGTTGAGGTTTCATATAAGGTTGACGAATATTATTCACCCGAAAATGACAGAAGCATTTGCTTCTGTGACCCCGAAATCGGAGTTGAATGGGAAATTGAAAATCCCGTTCTTTCCGAAAAAGATAAAAATGCACCGCTGCTGAAAGACGGCGATGTTTCGTTTGAATTTTAAAAATGTATAAAGCAAAAGTTTCGGCTTATAATAACTGTGAAAAGCAAGTAAGGAGTTGAAACGAATGCTTGACAAAATTTCACTGGTCCTTGTAATTATCGGTGCACTCAACTGGGGCGGTATCGGTCTGTTTCAGTTTGACCTCGTGGCATGGATTTTCGGAGGACAGGGAGCAATTCTCAGCAGAATTGTTTATACACTTGTTGCCCTTGCAGGTATCTGGTGCATTTCCCTGCTTTTCAGAGATACCGAAGCTGCAGTTACCACCGGCTCGGACGAAATGTAAGAAAACAAAAACCGCTGACTTATTCTGAAAGTCGGCGGCTTTTTTGTTATTTTTTCTTTTTTAATCTTTCACAAAGCTCTCTGTCGGGAGTTACCCACATGGTATTGTATGTGTGATAAATAACTTTGCCCGGTTTCGCACCGACAGGTTTTTTGAGCAAACGCACTTCCGTATAATCAACCGCAACCTGTGAGGATTCTCTGCCACCGCTGTGATATGCCGCAAGTATCGCCGCCTGACGGCAGGTCTGTTCGGGTATTATATCACCGTTACCGATAACGACAACATGGGAGCCGGGAATCTTTTGTGTATGAAACCATGAATCGTCTTTTGCGGCGGTTTTGAATGTCAGCAAATCATTCTGAACATTGTTTCTGCCCACAAGAATCGTATATCCGTCGTCGGATACATATTCCATGGGCGGCATGGGTTTCGGTTTCTTGGATTTATCGTTCTTTGCACGCTTGAGATATCCCTGCTCGTAAAGTTCATTGCGGATTTCCGCAAGCTCCGTGTATCCGTCAGCGCGGTTAACGGAATCTATGACCGATTCAAGATATGCAAGCTCCTGCTCGCTTTGCTCAATCAGTTCGCCAAGCATCTGCTCTGCGGTTTTTGATTTGCGGTATTCCTTGAAATACTTTTGTGCATTCGCAGAGGGTGAAAGTGCTGGATCTGCGGCAATGCGTACAACCTCATTGTTATTATAGAAGTTTTCAAGGTCATAGAAAAGCGAACCCTTTTCAAGTCTGTATTGATTTGCGAGAATAAGTTCGGCATTGATACGCAGAGTGTCTTTATCTGCGCAGGCTTCAAGTTCTGCTTGTCTGCTCTGGAGCTTTCTTGCAGCTCTTGCGGCAGCATTCTGAAGTGTTTTCAGAAGCGACTGACTTCTTTGCCTTGTGCGTTCAAAACGGTCTTTTTCATAATAAAAATCGTCAAGAAGCTGTGAAAAACTTTCAAATGTTTTTGCTGAAACCGCAAATCCGTATTGGGTAATATCAGTGAAAGTGAAATCATAGGGCTTGACGTTTTCACGAAGTAGCATCGTAGGCGATGCCTTGCCGCTGATAAGAGCCTCACGGATTTCCGTGAGCTTATTCAGCAGCCTGTGCTCGTTGATTTCATTCATTTCCCACGCACCGATGTCACCGCCGCAGGTGTATGCGGCAATTTCGCGGCTTATAAGCGGAGAAACCCCCTGGATTGTTTCAAGAATCGCTCCCGAAAGATGCTTGCCCTTGCAGCTTTTTATCGTTTCAACAATAGTCGAAGGTTCATTTTCGGTTAGCATAAGTTTATTTTGCTGAGGTGGAATCTGATATTTAAAAGAAGGAAGTATCTGACGCACCGAGGATTGCGTGAAATCAACTCTCTTGACCGCATCAACAATGTTTCCTTCGGAGTTCACGAGGATAATGTTGCTGTGTTTTGCCATGATTTCAACGCACATCGTAAAAGTTACCGCATCGCCGATTTCATTTGTGCCTGCAAGGTCAATGAATATAACTCTGTCATGACCGAGCTGGCGGATATCGGTTATCACCGCTCCGGTGAGATGCTTTCTGAAAAGCATACAGAGCATGGGAGGAGTAGCGGGATTTTCGGGCGCATTTGCCGTAAGATGCAGTCTCGGACTGTTGGCAGACGCCGAAACAAGCAGTCGGTAAGCACCCTCACGGGAACGCAGATGAAACACCAGTTCGTCTTTTGACGGCTGGTGTATTTTTTCTATACGGCTTCCGACAATATATTGTGAAAGCTCTTGTTTGAGTAAATTTAAAGTAATTCCGTCAAGGGGCATATTTTTTTCCTCAATAGTAATATTTAACAGGTGATTTTTGCGGAATTATTGCAACATCACAGTCAAATTCCGATTTGATTTTTCTTGCAAGTACCGAAACAACGGGATTTTCTGTTTCAAAATGACCTGCAGCAATCAGAGTCAGACCCATTTCTTTTGCGGCAAGAAACTCGTGATGCTTAACTTCTCCGGTTATGAATGCATCACATTTTTGGGCAACATCAAAGCAGAAGTCACCGCCACCGCCTCCGCAAAGGGCAACGGTTGTGATTTTCTTTCCGCCGTCTGCAACGGTAACTCCCGTCGAAAGCTTATCTGCAACAAGTTTGGAAAGAGACTCGGCATCTGTTTCATTGATTTCCGCAACCCTTATCATTGCAGTTTCACCGATTTCCGAAAAAAGCGAAACATTATCAAAGCCGAGTGCTGATGCAAGTGCGTCATTAACTCCGCCTTTTGCAATATCGAGCGAAGTGTGTGCACATATAGCCGATATTCCGTTTTTTGCAAGCATATATGCAGGATTTCCGTCAAGGAAGTTTTTTATCGGTCTGAAAATAACGGGATGATGGCTGATGATTAATTCAATTCCGTTTTTATGGGCATATTCAATTGCATCTGCCGTTATATCAAGCACAACGCCGATTTTGTTAACCTTTTTTGAAGGTTCGCCTACAAGCAGACCGCTGTTATCCCATTCGCATTGAGCATCAAAAGGTGCAATGCTCTGAAGGAAATCATATATATCTTTAACTGTCGGATTGCATTTCATTAAGGGTTACCTCCAATTCAGCTATAACCTTTTCAAGGTATTCGGCATTCTCGGGCGTGCCGTGATTTTTAGCGGCGTCAAGCTTTGTTCTTAGCCTTGAAACGGTGTTTCCGATAATAAGCTGTGCTTCGGTTTTTCCGCATTCCGGAAGCTTGCCCGAATATATGTAGGAAATAGATTTTTTTGTGATTTCTCCCGTATATTCCGCCGCCATTGCACAGTAGAGCTTTCCGCCGTCTGTGCAGGCATCCTCGAATAGTATTTCAAAACCGTTCTGAACAAAATATCTGCGGATATCCTCGCTATGTGATTGCGGCTGAACGATTAATCTTTTCGATTTATCCTTAAGCCATTCGGTGCGTGAAACAAGCTCTTCCATAAGTGTACCGCCCATTCCGCATATAATAAAATCCTGCGCTTCGTCGGGATTGATTTTATCAAAACCGTCAGAAAGCCGCAGGGTGATTTTGTTTTCAATGTCATAAGACTCAACGGTCTTTCGGGCATTATCAAGCGGACCCTTGCGCACATCACAGGCAAGAGCCGAAGGACAGATGTTGTTAAGAATCAACCAGGCGGGAAGATAGGCGTGGTCTGTACCGATGTCAGCGGCAATACTGCCGCTTCGCACCATCTTCGCCGCCATGAGCATTCTTTCAGAAAGCTTAAGCATTCTTTGCGAGGAATTCGTTGATGTCTGCGATAAGCTCATCAGCGTTTACTCCGTGCACCATGCAAGCCTGAGCAACAGTTTCGTTTCTTGCTGAAGGGCAGCCGAGGCAATGCATTCCCATGTTAAGGAAGAAGGGAGCGATTTCGCGGTTAGCGTCAAGGATTTCGCCGATTTTCATATCTTTTGTAATTTCTTTCATTTCAAAAAACATCCTTTCTGATAAAGTATTGTTATTATATCACATTTTAAAAACAATATCAATAGCGATAAACATTTGACAATACCATGCACAATGATGTAAAATAATATTTCAGTGAAATCTGAAAAGGATGTAACAACCATGAAAAAATACGATTTGATAATTGTCGGCGGATGTGCGGCGGGTCTGGTTGCGGCAATCAATGCCAAAAGGCTGCATTCGGAAAAGAGCGTTGCTGTTTTGGAAAAATTGCCGAGAATCGGCAAAAAACTGCTTGCAACGGGTAACGGCAAATGCAATCTCACAAATGAATATGCACTGACTCACGGATATGTCAACAGAGATTTTGCAACTGAAGCGTTTAATGCATATCCTCCGCAGATAATCATTGAGTTTTTTGAATCCATGGGACTGCTTTGTTATGCGGATTCTGAGGGAAGAGTTTATCCTGAAAGCAATACCGCAACATCTGTTGTTGATGTGCTCAGATTCGAGATTGAAAGACTGAAAATCGATGTTTTTTGCGAAACACCCGTAACGGAAATAAAGAAAAAATCCCGGGGCTTTGTGATTAACAATGAATTTGAATGCAAAAAACTTATACTGACAACAGGCGGCAAATCATCTCCATCGCAAGGTTCAGACGGCAGCGGCTTTGCGTTGGCAAAACAGCTTGGTCACAGTACAACTAAACTGTATCCCTCGCTTGTGCCGATTTGCGCTTCGCCCGAAATAACGAAGCCTATGAAGGGTGTCAGGGTCAGAAATGTTACTCTGACTCTCAAGGGTGATAAAAAAATAGCACAAACGAGAGGAGAAATCCTTTTTACGGACTGCGGACTGTCGGGAATAGCGGCAATGGAGCTTGCGTCACAAGCACAAAAATATATTGATAACGTAAAGTCTAATCCCTTTACTTATATTGACTTTATGCCCGAAAAATCATTTGATGAGCTCGTTGAATATCTCAAAAACCTTTGTAAAATAAAGGGTTTTTGCAAAATGGATAATCTTTTGACAGGGTTTCTTCCGAAATTGGTTGGAATTGCGATTTGTAAAGCTTCTAAACTTTACAATTCAGAAAAACAGATTGATAAGCTTAATGAAAAGGATTTTCGCATAATAGCAGAAAAAATCAAGAATTTCCCTCTTGAGGTCAGCGGAACAAAGGGCTTTGCCAACGCTCAGGTAACGAGCGGAGGCATAAAAACAACAGAAATCAATCCCAAAACCATGCAGTCGGAAATTTGTTCCGATTTATATTTTGCAGGCGAGATAATTGATGTTGACGGCGGCTGCGGAGGGTTCAATCTTCAGTGGGCGTGGGCATCGGGAATGCTTGCGGGTGAGGTAAAATAAATGATTAAAATTAATGAAATAAAACTTCCTCTTGACAGTGACCAAGGTGCACTCCGCAGAGCAGCTGCGAAGGCTCTCAGATGCAAGGAAGAAAAAATCAAATCTCTTCAAATAACCAAAAAAGCGGTTGATTCCAGAAAAAAAGATAACATTTTCTTTGTTTATAATGTGAGCGTTGAGGTTGATTCCGATGAAAACGCTGTTGTTGCCCATGCGAAAAACCCCAAGGTCGAAACGGGTGAGCCTTATTGTTATAAGATGCCCGAAGTCCGCAGAACAAGCATGCTCAGACCTATTATTGCAGGCTTCGGTCCGGCAGGATTTTATGCGGCACTGATTCTTGCAAGGGCAGGTCTCAGACCTCTTGTTCTTGAAAGAGGCGCTGATGTTGATACAAGAACAAAGGATGTTAACGGATTCTGGAAAACACGAAAACTCAACCCTGAAAGCAATGTGCAGTTTGGCGAAGGCGGAGCAGGAACTTTTTCCGACGGCAAGCTTACAACAGGTATCAAAGATCCGCTTTGCCGAAAGGTTGTTGAAGAACTTATTGCTCACGGTGCACCACCCGAAATAGGTTATTCCTCAACTCCTCATATCGGCACTGATAAACTCGGTGCTGTTGTCAAAGCGTTCAGAGAAGAGATCATTTCTCTCGGCGGTGAAGTCAGATTCGGCTGGAAATTAACCGATTTGATTATTGCAAACGGCGTTGTTCAGGGCATAACCTGCCGTAATCCCGACGGCGGATTTGAGGATATTGAAACAGATACTCTTCTTCTTTGCATAGGTCACTCAGCAAGAGATACCGTTGAAATGCTTTACAGAAAAGGTATCAATATTATTCAGAAACCGTTTTCTGTGGGAGTCCGTATCGAGCATCCCAGAGAGATGATTGACAAAGCGCAGTACGGTTCGTTTGCGGGTCATCCCGCTTTGGGTGCTGCTAACTATAAGCTTGCGTGCCATCCCGACCACGGCAGAGGCGCATACACTTTCTGTATGTGTCCCGGCGGCACGGTTGTTGCAGCAGCATCGGAAGAAGGTCATGTTGTTGTTAACGGCATGAGCGAATATGCCCGTGACGGAGAAAACTCAAATGCTGCGTTGCTTGTCGGTATTGAACCCGAACATTTTGGAAGCGACCATCCGCTTGCAGGCATCGAGCTTCAAAGAAAAATTGAAAAAACCGCATTTGAGCTTGGCGGCGGTGACTACAGTGCACCATGCCAGACAATAGGCGATTTTCTTAATAATACTCCGTCAAAAAAGCTTTCTTATGTCAAACCCACTTGTGCAACGGGCGTAACTCCGGGTGATATCAGGAAAGTTCTTCCCGAAAAGGTTACGGAAACAATGGCACAGGCGATAGTTAAAATGGACAGAAGCCTCAATGGATTTGCGCTTCCCGACGGTGTACTGACTGCTCCCGAAACCCGTTCTTCCGCACCCGTAAGAATTCTTCGTGATGACCTCTGTCAGGCGAACATCAGGGGGCTTTATCCCTGCGGTGAAGGTGCAGGATATGCGGGCGGAATTGTTTCTGCGGCAGTTGACGGAATCCGCTGTGCCCATGCAGTTCTTATTGATGAAAGTGATGAATGGTAATGAAGCTTGAAAAATTAACCGATGAACAGCTTGCAAAAAGGATGTCAAAATATATTTCTTTGATTCAAAGCATAACCGTAAGAGCCGAATATTACTCTTTGGGAAGATGTTCCGAGTCGGAAATGAGCGAACTGACGGCGGATTTCCTCAAAGTCCGTGACGGAATACGGGAGGACTCGCATTATCTGAATTATAATCGGGATAAAAAAGGCAGTAAGCTTTTATGGGATAAATATTTCCCGTCGGTCAGCGAGGCGTCGGCATGGGGACTTTATGCAGAGCCTGACGTATCTTTCGGGAAAGAATTTTTCAAAGGCCTTGAGGAAGCTGAAAACCGTTTGACCAAATATTATTCATATGATTACTGGCGTATAATAGCCGAGGAATAAAGAAAAAATAAATTGAAAGCAAGGTGCTGACGGCGCCTTGCTTTTTTGTTTGCGGCTATCATAATTTTCAGCGGTTTATTCATATAATTGACCGAAAAAACTTTTTTCGGAGGAATTCAAATGGATTATGATTTTCAGATGCCCCCAAGAACCGAAAGAGATGAATACCGAAGCAGATTCAAATTCACTGATGAGGATGCGCCTAAAAGAAAAAGCGCCGCAAAATCCAAAGAGAAAACTAAAACCGATTATCTTATAAGACTTGTTTTGCTTCAGAGCGTGCTGTGCGTTCTTATTGTGGCAGGAGTTTTTCTGGCTTCGAAAATAAGTCCGTCTGCGTTTGAGAAAATGAGGTCGGATTATGCGGGAATCATGCAGAAGGATATGTCTGCAGGTGAGCTTGCGGAGCAAATCAGGGATGCGGCTGAATTTGTGTTCAAGCCTGTTGAAACCGTGAGTTCAACTGCGGTTGAGGAGGGCGTTGCCCTTGATTCTTATGATGTTATAAGCGATGAAACGGGAGAAACCGTTGCTGTGGGCGAACTGACGGAAAATGGCTCAGGCGGAGGAGATATTGAACATAAGGAAGCGGCGAAGGGTACATCCTTTGCACCGTATTATGTGAGCGTTGACCCTGTTTTGCCTGTTGAGAATGCAAGGATAACCTCACGTTTCGGTTACAGAACAAATCCTGTTTCGGGAAACTACGGTTTTCATACGGGTCTTGACCTTGCGGCGGCGGAGGGTACACCCGTTGCTGCAACATTTTACGGCAGGATTGTTGAAACAGGAAGCAGCGATGTCTGGGGAAATTATGTTCTTATGGAGCATTCCGAAAAGCTGCAGACGTATTATTGCCATCTTTCCGAAATATATGTTGAGGAGGATGCCGTTATCCGTCAGGGTGAAACCGTGGGACTGGTAGGCTCGACCGGATGGTCAACGGGACCGCATCTTCATTTTGAGGTAAGGATAAACGGAATAAGAGTTAACCCTGAATCCTTGCTTTATCCCGAAAAAGCCGATGAAGCTTGATATCGGCAAAACCGAGTTTGAAATCGATGTAACCTTTGCGGCGGCGGTAACCCTGGCTCTGATTCTCGATGAAAGCGGAGCAGGCGCACTTGCTCTTTTTTGCTGTATTATCCATGAAATCGGACACATTGTGTGCCTTCTTTTGCTGGGCGAAAAGCCGAAATCCGTAACTCTTTCTTTCTATGGAATAAAACTTGAAAGAAGCGGCGAATATTGGGGCAGAGCAAGAGAAACGGCGATTTATGCTTCCGGTCCTTCAGTAAACTTTCTGTTTGCTTTGTGTATGATACCGTTTGGTGCAAAAACAAAAAATGCATTGATATTCAGCTTGCTTGCAGGAATTTTTAACCTTATTCCGTGCCGACCTCTTGACGGCGGAAATTTGCTTTTTCTGTTCCTCGGAGGAAGAATGAGCGAGGAAAAGGCAGATAAAATCTGTTTTGCGGTTTCGTGTGTAATTCTTGCTCCGATGGCTGCATCGGGAATGGCTGTTTTGCTGAAAACGGGCAATGCAACCCTTCTCGGAGTATCGCTTTATCTTTCTGTTGCAATTTTTTTGGATAAAAAGGAAAAGGATAAGATTAAACTGTAGATTTTTTCATATTTATATGATATTATAGTCGGGATATAAAATAAAAACAGGTGATAATCTATGTATCCCAAAAAAATTGAAAAGTTTTTGCTTAAAGTTCAAAAACCCGGAAGATATACCGGCGGAGAGCTTAACAGCGTTGTCAAGGATAAGGACAATGTTGATATCCGTTATGCTTTCTGCTTCCCCGATACCTATGAAATCGGAATGTCCCACCTGGGCATGAAAATACTTTATTCCCTTGTCAATTCAAGGGATGATGCGTGGTGCGAAAGAGTTTTTGCGCCCGGTACGGACATGGAACAGGTTATGCGTGAAAATGATATTCCTCTCTATGCTCTCGAAAGCGGCGATGCAATAAAAGATTTTGATATCCTCGGCTTTACCATGCAGTATGAGCTGAGCTACACCAATGTTCTGAATATGCTTGACCTTGCGGGTCTGCCTGTAAGGTCAAAAGACAGAACGGCTCTGACTCCTGTTGTTATTGCAGGCGGTGCGTGTGTCTGTAACGGTGAACCCATGGCGGATTTCTTTGATATAACCCTTCCCGGTGACGGCGAAGAGGTGACGATGGAACTTATCGACCTTCTCAAGGAATATAAGAAAAAAGGTGCAACAAAGCAGGAGTTTCTTGTTGCCGCATCGCAGATCAAGGGTGTTTATGTTCCTTCACTTTACGAGGTTGAGTATAACGAAGATAAAACAATTAAATCCGTAACGCCCACCTGCGGTGCACCCGAAAAGGTTGAAAAAAGAAATGTTGCAGACCTTGATTCAATGTTTTCACCAACGGAATTTGTTGTTCCGTTTCTTGAAGTTGTTCACGACAGAACAACCGTTGAAATATTCAGAGGATGCATAAGAGGATGCCGTTTCTGTCAGGCGGGTTTCCTCAACAGACCGTTGAGACGCAAATCACCCGAGGTTGTTGAAGCACAGTGCAGAGCAATCTGCGAAAGCACGGGTTATGACGAAATATCGCTTTGCTCTCTCAGCACAAGCGACTATAAAGGCCTTGAGAAGCTTATAACAAATATGCTTCCGTGGACAATAGATGAAAAAATCAATATCGCACTTCCTTCTCTGCGAGTGGATAATTTCCCCAAGGAGCTTATGGAAAAGCTCAATGCAGTGCGCCGAAGCGGACTCACCTTTGCGCCCGAAGCAGGTACTCAGCGTCTGCGTGATGTTATCAATAAAAATATCACCGAAGAAGAAGTGCTCAGAACCGCCGCACAGGCATTTGCGGGCGGTTGGACTGCTGTCAAGCTTTATTTTATGATAGGTTTGCCTACCGAAACACAAGAGGATATCAGAGGAATTGCGGACCTTGCTCAGGCAGTTGTTGATGAATACTATAAGAATCCCGATAAACCCAAGGGAAAGAGTGTAAGCGTAAGCATCAGCCTTGCATCGCTTGTGCCTAAACCGTTCACACCTTTCCAGTGGGAGCCTCAGGATAAACCCGATGTGCTTATTGATAAGCAGAATTATCTTGTTTCATGCGTAACAACACGCAAGGTCAGTGTTTCCCGCCATGTGCCATGGACAAGTTTCCTTGAAGGCGTTTTTGCAAGAGGTGACAGAAGACTCGGCGATGTTATCGAAACAGCGTGGAGAAAAGGCTGCAAAATGGACGGTTGGGCAGAGCATCTCAAACCCGAGCTTTGGGAAGAAAGTTTTGAGGAAAACGGAATCGACCCTTATTTCTACACTGCAAGACGCAGAGAGTATGATGAAATTCTTCCGTGGGATCACATGGATTTCGGTGTAACCAAGAACTTCCTCATCAAAGAAAATCAGAAGGCACATAAGGAAGAAACAACCGCTTGCTGCCGTGAAAAATGTGCTGGCTGCGGTGCAAACAAGCTCAACGGAGGTGTGTGTGATGAAATCAGTAAGACTGTGGTTTAAAAAAGGCGGTCTTGCCGTTTATATCTCCCATCTCGATATGAACCGTTGCATGACCAGAGCAGTACGCAGAGCGGAAATTCCTCTTTGGTATACAGAGGGCTTCAATCCTCATCCCTATATGACATTTCTTATGCCTCTTCCTCTTGGCCAGGAAGGAAAAAGAGAGCCTCTCGATATCCGTATTGAGCAGGATATGAGTTTTGATGAAATCAAATCAAAACTCAATTCTGTTATGCCTGAGGGTATTGAAATTGTTGATGTTCTTGATCCCGTTAACAAACCCAATGAAATTGCGGCGGCTGAATATGAGATAAAGGTTGAATTTGCAACGGAGGGTGAAGCGGAGGGCTTTGCTGCAGGTGCACAGAGCATTATCGACGGCGGAATTCTCAATGCCGAGAAACGCAGCAAGAGGGGAATCAAAACAGTTAATCTTTGCGAGATGGTGCGTTCATTTTCGATTGAGGCAAAAGAAAAACGCTGTGAAATCAAAACAATCCTTGCTGCAGGCAACAGTGTTAATCTTAATGCAGACTTGCTTCTTAACGCACTTTTTGCGGAATTTGCGGCTGATTATGAGCAAACTTCCATAATAAGAACACGCCTTTTGCGTGAAGATTTAAGTGATTTCAGATAAAAATCAAACAATTTAATAAAAACGCAAAAAAACACTTGCATTCTGTTAAATCTTGTGATAATATATTATTCGCATTTGTGCCGTCATTAGAGTAATTGTGCTCAAAGACGAGATTTAATGCCAATAACATTAAAATGGGTGTTCCTCTTTCTGTGTAACAGTTACGAACATCTGAAAAAATCGGAGGAAAGTAACAATGGATGCACTCAAGTTAATCGCTCAGGATTCTCTGAAATCCGAAGTTCCCGTAATCGAAGTCGGTGATACCGTTAAGGTTCATGTAAAGATTCGTGAAGGCGACAAAGAAAGAATTCAGGTTTTTGAAGGAACCGTTATCGCTCGCAAGGGCTCAGGCGTTTCCGAAACCTTCACAGTTCGCCGTGTTTCATATGGCGTTGGCGTTGAAAGAGTATTCCCTCTTCATTCCCCCAACGTTGCTAAGGTTGAAACAATCAGACACGGTCGCGTTCGCAGAAGCAAGCTCTACTACCTCAGAGACAGAGTTGGTAAGGCTGCTAAGGTTAAGGAACAGATCAGATAATCAGATGAGGGTGTAACAATTTGCGTTGTTACACCTTTTTTCCTTGTTTTATTAATTAATTACATCTTTATGAAAGGAGAACATCATGCGCAGAACGGAAGAATTCTGGATAGAGTTTTATCCTCCGGTGCAAGAGGATAACGAGCCCAAAACATCGGGTTTGCTTCCTCTTATCTACGATATGGCGGATTCAATCAAAGGTGCCGTCATAGTTGTGTTCCTCATTTTTGCGTTGATGTTCAGAGCCATAGGCGTTGACGGCGATTCAATGTTTCCCACTCTCAAAGACGGCGATTGGGTTGCCATTTCAGGCATAACCCTCAATGTCGAGAGGGGAGATATAGTTGTTTTGACTCAGCCGTGGGAAAGAAATGTTCCCATTATCAAAAGAGTTATTGCTGTTGGCGGAGATGTTGTTAATATTGATTTTACTACAAATGAGGTTTTCGTTAACGGGATAAGACTTGATGAACCTTATATAAACGAACCTACTTCAACAAGCCACGATGTGCAGTTCCCTCTTACCGTTGACGAAGGGAAAATATTCGTTATGGGAGATAACCGCAATGTTTCTCTAGACAGCCGTTCAAGCAAAATCGGATTGGTTGATGAAAGATATGTTTTCGGTAAAGCAATCGGCAGAATTTTCCCTACGGGTGACTGGGAAATCTATGAATACTAAGGAGTGAGGATCATGGAAGAAAAAAACAATAAATCCATAGCCGGTGTTTTTGACTTTGTGTCGATAATCGCTCTTGCGATTGTTGCCGTTGCGCTGTCGTTTACCTTTGTTTTCAGAACAATAACCGTTGTTGGAAGTTCAATGTATCCAACTCTCAGAAACGGTGACAGAATTATCCTCACCGCTTTTTATACTGAACCCCAATACGGTGATATAGTTGTAACCGGACAGCCCTGTGATGAACCTGTTCCCGATGTGTTGGTTAAAAGGGTTATTGCCACTGAAGGGCAGACCGTTGATATCGACTTCAACAACGGCGTGGTTTATGTTGACGGCGTTGCGCTTGAAGAACCCTATGTTGCAGAACTCACAAGAGACCGAGAAGATTTTGAGGGTCCCGTTGTTGTTCCCGAAAACCATATATTTGCAATGGGTGATAACAGAAACGCTTCAACAGACAGCCGTGACCGCCGCGTTGGATTCATTAAAGAAGAATATATACTCGGAAAGGCACTTTTCAGAATGCTGCCTTTCGGTCAGTTCAAAATAGGTTAAGATTATGAATGAGAATATGATTGTCCAATGGTTTCCCGGTCATATGGCGAAAACCAGAAGACTTATAAAAGAGAGTCTTTCACTTGTGGATGCGGTTTGTGAAATCGTTGACGCAAGAATTCCCGAAAGCAGCAGAAATCCCGAGCTTGACGAAATAGTCGGCTCAAAGCCGAGAATTGTTCTGCTTAATAAATGTGACCTCGCAGACCCCAATGCAACGGCAAGAAAGATAAAAGAATTTGCCGATAAGGGCGTAACCGCACTGCCTGTTGACTGCAGAAACGGAAAGGGTCTTGATAAATTTCAGCCTGCAGTAAGGGAAGTCCTGAAAGAAAAAATAAGAATAAATACAGAAAAAGGCATGGCGGGTAAAGCGTTGCGTGTTATGGTTGTGGGAATTCCCAATACGGGAAAATCCTCGTTTATCAACCGTATGGCAGGAAAAAACCGTGCAAAGGTTGCGGACAAGCCCGGCGTAACCCGAAGCAATCAGTGGTTTGCAATCGGTTCGGGCATAGAGCTTCTTGATACCCCCGGTGTGCTCTGGCCCAAATTCGAGGATCCCGAGGTCGGATTTAAGCTTGCTTTTATCGGTTCTGTAAAGGATGAAATTCTTGACAGTCAGGAAATAGCGGTCCGTCTGCTCGTTGTTCTCCGGAAAAATTATCCCGACAGACTTACGGAAAGATATAAAATAACGGATTTTGAAGACCTTGAGCCCTATGAATTGCTTGAACTTATCGGCAAAAAGAGAGGGATGCTCATAAAGGGCGGAGAAATCGATACGGAAAGAGCGGCAGTTGCCTTGCTCGATGAATACAGAAGCGGAAAACTCGGAAAACTCACACTTGATTAATGATTTGGAGTTGTTGATATGAGAAAGAAAATGGCGATTTTTCTTGCTGTGATAATTTTTCTTGATGTTATTGCCCTTGGTGTGATATTCTTCACAAGAAACAACAGCAGTTCACAGCTTGATATAAGTGCGGATGCGAAACCCGGCGAAGAGCCCGTAACAACGCAGCAGCAGGAGCTTTTTTCAAAAGTCAGCTTTGTTGCAGTCGGCGATAATCTGATTCATGATACGGTTTATGAGCAGGCGGCGGCGCGGTCAAGCGGAGGCTATGATTTCAGCTTTGCGTATGAAAATATAGCTCATAAAATCGCAGAACCCGATGTTGCAATCCTCAATCAGGAAACCATTATTTCAAGCGAACACAATGTTTCAAGCTATCCTATGTTCAATTCGCCTGCCGAATTGGGTGACGAAATGCTTGAAATCGGTTTCGATGTTTTTAATATCGCAACCAACCATTCCATCGACTGCGGAGAAAAAGGGCTTATTTCTGCAATTAATTATTGGAAATCTAAGAATGTTATTACAACCGGTGCTTATCTCAACGAAGAAGAATTCAACAATATTCCCGTCAGCGAAGTGAACGGTGTCAGGATTGCGTATCTCGGGTTAACCGAATCAACCAACGGTCTTTCGCTGCCCAGTGATACAGAGGTTGTGCTTGTTCTTGCAGAAGATGAATACAGAATTCAGACAAGCATCATGAAAGCAAGAGAAATTGCGGATGTTGTAATTGTCAATGCTCATTGGGGCAATGAATATACTCATGAGCCAACATCATCTCAGCGTAACCTTGCCGAGAAAATGGCATCGTGGGGTGCAGATGTTATAATCGGACACCATCCTCATGTTATTCAGCCCGTTGAATATATAACCAATCCCGACGGCAGACAGACCCTTGTTGCGTATTCGCTCGGTAACTTCATTTCTGCGCAGAACAGAGGTCCGAGAATGCTTGGCGGTATGCTTAATTTTGAAATCGTAAAGAACAACACAACGGGTGCGCTGACTTTTGAAAATGTAAAGTTTTCGGGCGTTGTAACGCATTACGGCTACGGATGTTCCAATATCAGAGTTTATCCTCTTGAGGATTATACCGAGGAGCTTGCCTCAAAGCACGGTGTGCAGAATAAAACACCTTCGTTCAGTTTGCAGTACCTCAAGGATATTGTGAGCGAAGTAATCGATAAGCAGTTTCTTTAATAATCAATGACCGCAGGGCAAAAGCAATGCGGTCTTTTATCTTTGGAGGTAATTATGGATTTTGAATATGAACTTTCCGCTAAACTCAAGGGTTATACAGTTGTCTGCGGCGTTGATGAAGCAGGAAGAGGCCCTCTTGCAGGACCGGTTTTTGCGGCGGCTGTCATTTTGCCCGAAAGCTGTAAAATAGAAGGGCTGAATGATTCTAAAAAGCTGTCAGAAAAAAAAAGAGACGCACTCTTTGATGTAATAAAAGAAAAAGCAATCAGCTGGAGCGTTGCGAGTGTTGACGAGAAAACAATTGATGAAATCAATATCCTTCAGGCAACATATCTTGCTATGCGTAAAGCGGTTGAAGGTCTCGACATTCCTGCTGATTACGCTCTCATAGACGGCAACAGAATGCCACCGCTTGAAATCGACGGAGAAACCATTATAAAAGGCGATGCAAAAAGCCCGTCAATAGCGGCAGCTTCAATTCTTGCCAAGGTCAGCAGAGACAGGTTTATGCTTGAACTTGCGAAAAAATATCCGCAGTATCAGTTTGAAAAACACAAAGGCTACGGCACAAATCTTCACTATGAAATGCTGACTGAACACGGAGTCTCCGACTGCCACAGAATGTCATTCCTTAAAAGTTTTATCGGTGGAAAGAAATGATTAAAAACAAAGTGGGCGCATGGGGAGAAATATATGCCGCAAGATATCTGCGTGATAACGGCTTCAGAATAATCAGCGCAAACTATGTTTGTCGTTTCGGTGAGCTTGATATTGTAGCGCAGAAAAACGGGATTTTGTCGTTTGTGGAAGTGAAAACCAGAAACGAAAGTACTCGTACAAGACCTATGGAAGCTGTTGATGAGGGTAAGCGTGAAAGGATTAAAATGGCATCAAAAAGCTTTCTGAGTTACTCCAAGCTTAAGGGTGAAATGAAGTTTGACGTTATCGAGGTTTATCTTGATGATAACTTTAAGATGACGGGCATAAATTATATTGAAAATGCATTCTGAGGTGATGAAATGAACCTTTTTGACCTTCATTGCGATACGGCCGGAGAATGTTTTAAACGTAAAACCGGTCTGTATGACGGACACCTGCATCTCAACATATGTAAAGGTAAAGCGCTTGACAAATGGACACAGCTTTTTGCAATATGGATACCCGATGAGCTCAGAGGCGGGCAGTCTCTTGAATATTTTGAAAATGTACTCGCAAACTTCAGGGAAGAAATTTCTGCAAACAGCAGCAAGATTCAACTGTGTCAAGGAATTTCGGATGTAGAAGAGGCTCATGAAAACAGAAAATGTGCTGCAGTTCTGACCTGCGAAGGTGGTTCTCCTTTTGTTGGAAATGATAATATTTATCTTGCAAATGAGTATGGTGTAAAGCTTATAACCTTGACGTGGAACGCAGAAAATGAACTTGGCTACGGCTGCCAGTCGGGCGTGGAATCAGGGCTGAAACCGGAGGGAAAAGCTCTTCTGAAGCAGATGGAGAGGCAGAATATTGCGGCAGATGTTTCCCATCTTAACAGAGCGGGATTTTATGATGCAATTTCAAGCGGTGCAAAGGTGATTGCATCACATTCAAACTCTGAGACCGTGCTGAAAAAGACAAGGAAAGACAGTGAAGATAAATTCTTTTCGTGCCGCAGAAGTCTTGATGATGAGCAGATAAAACTCCTGATTGAATGCGGAGGATTAATCGGGATAAATTTCTGCAAAAGCTTTCTCGGAGATGAGGGCGAAGACGGATTCGAGGCGGTTTATCGGCATATGTCATACATACTTGATATGGGCGGAGAAAATATTCTTGCTATCGGCTCTGATTTTGACGGCTGTGAAATCAATTCCGAATTGTCAGGTGTTGATAAAATTCCTGCACTGAAGGCTTATCTTTGCAAAAAAGGAATTGATAATTTGCTTCTTAATAAAATTTTCTATGAAAATTCCAATAAATTCTTTAAAACCATTTTACAAAACTGAAATATTATGATATAATATTTCGAAAACTTTTTCCGAAAGAGTGATTTTTATGAATTATGTAAGTACAAGAGATACTTCCGTTAAGGTTTCGGCTTCTCAGGCAATAACCAAAGGCATTTCATCGGAGGGCGGACTTTTTGTTCCCGAAAATCTTCCCAAGGTTACACTTGCCGAAATCGAAAAGCTTGCGGGTCTTGATTATATCGGCAGAGCAAAGTCAATACTTTCCCTGTTCCTTACCGATTTCACGGAAGCTGAAGTTGATTCCTGCGTAAAAGGTGCGTATGAAACAGGATTTTCAAGTGAAAAGGTTGCACCTCTTGCAAAAATTGAAGACGGTGTTCATATTCTTGAACTCTTCAAAGGTCCTACCTGTGCTTTCAAGGATATGGCTCTCCAGATTCTTCCCAGACTTCTTACCGTTTCCAGCGGTAAGGCTGCAAAGGGAACAAAAATCGTTATTCTTGTTGCAACCTCGGGTGATACAGGTAAAGCTGCGCTTGAAGGCTTCAAGGATGTTGAAAACACACAGATTCTTGTTTTCTACCCCAGCGACGGTGTAAGTCCCATGCAGAAGCTTCAGATGTGCACTCAGGAAGGCGGAAATGTTGCCGTATGCGCAATTGAAGGTAACTTTGATGATGCACAGAGTGGCGTAAAGAGAATTTTCACTGATAAGGCAATCGGCGAAAAGCTTGCTGAAAATTCAATGGCATTTTCATCTGCAAACTCAATCAACTGGGGCAGACTCTGTCCTCAGATAGTATATTACTTCTCAGCTTATGCAGACCTTCTTGCAAGCGGTGAAATCAAAAACGGCGACGAAATCAATGTTGTTGTTCCAACAGGCAACTTCGGTAACATTCTTGCTGCATATTACGCAAAGGAAATGGGTCTTCCTGTCAAGAAGCTTATCTGTGCATCAAACAGCAATTCAGTTCTTACCGAATTCCTTACAACAGGTGTTTATAACAGAAACCGTGAATTCTTCACAACAATCTCGCCCTCAATGGATATACTTATTTCCAGCAACCTTGAAAGACTTCTTTATTCAATGGCAGGCAGTGAAAATGTTACTGCATGGATGAAGCAGCTTTCCGAAAACGGCAAGTACGAGGTTGATGCGGAAACACTTGCAAAGATTGAGGCTGAATTTGCCGCAGGTTGCTGTGACGATGATGAAACAAAAGCAACAATTGCAAAGATTTTCAAGGAAAAGAATTATCTTTGCGATACTCATACCGCGGTTGCAGTCAAGGTATACTATGACTATAAAGAAAAAACGGGTGACGCAACTCCGGCAGTTATTGCATCAACCGCAAGTCCCTTTAAATTCAGTGCTGCCGTGCTTGAAGCCGTTGAAGGCAAAACAGACGGTCTTGATGAATTCGAAATGGTTGAGCGTCTTGCTGAAGTAACAGGCGTATGCTGCCCCGAACAGCTTGCAAACCTCCGCAATAAGGCGGTCAGATTTGACGGCTGCTGTTCAAAGGACAGCATGGACGGCGTTGTGTTTAATATGCTCGGTATTTGATTTTATAATCAGTCGCCGCAGCCGCAGAGCTTGTCAACCGCACGGTCGTTGAGTCTGAAGGTTGAGCACTGTGTTTCGCCGCTTTTGCAGGCGGAGGAATTGCCTACCTCAATTGTGCCTGCAGTGCAGGCTGTCTGACCCTTGTGGAAAACGCAGTTTTTTGCATGGCAGGTAATTGCACCGATTTCTCTGTCCATTGTATAATCTCTCCTTTCGGTTATTGGCGGAATTGTTTCCGCAGAATTATTATTATCATTTTATGCAAAATTATTTTTGGAAAGGATATGTTTATGGCTCTGTTTGCAATCGGTGACCCTCATCTCTCAATAGCAACGGGCAAGTCGATGAATATTTTCGGCGGTTGGACCGATTATGAGCAGCGCCTTGAAAAAAACTGGCGCAGGCTTGTGACGGATGACGATACCGTTGTGCTTGCAGGAGATATATCATGGTGCATGAATCTTGAAGAAGGTCTTGAAGATTTCAAATTTCTTGATTCTTTACCCGGCAAAAAAATAATTCTTAAAGGTAATCACGATTATTGGTGGGCAACGAAAAAAAAGTCAGATGATTTTTTTGAAAAGCATTCGCTTACCACACTTAACATACTCCACAATAATGCATACACGGCAGGGGATTTCGCAATCTGCGGCACACGCGGATGGTTCTTCGATGCGGAAAGCGATGCAGACAAAAAGGTTGTTCTTCGTGAAGCAGGCAGGCTGAGAATGTCAATTCAGGCGGCAAAGGAAACAGGTCTTGAACCCGTTGTTTTTCTTCACTATCCGCCTCTGAATATAACGCAGAAGTGTGATGAGATTTATAATGTTCTTGTTGAGGAAAAAATCAGCCGTTGTTATTACGGTCATCTGCATTCATATTCTCATGCGGGAGCCTTCAACGGAGTGAGTGACGGAATAAGATTTTCCCTTATTTCAAGCGACTTTTTGGGTTTTTGTCCTGCTCTGGTATACTGATTCTTGTCAATATCACCAAAAGAAAGGCAAAAAAAACGGAAAAATTAACTAAACATAAGAAAATACAAATATATATAGAAATTTCTGAAATTATTTGTTATAATCATGGGGTTAAATAATCCATTAATGGAGGAATACAGAAATGAGCTTAGTATCAGCAAACAAAACAGAAACAAACACCTATGCAGTAGAAATCGCTATTGCAGCAGAAGACTTCAGAGCTGCAATCCAGCAGGCTTATCTCAAGCAGAGAAAGTCAATCCAGATTCCCGGCTTCCGTAAGGGTAAGGCTCCCCTTATGATGATTGAAAAGCTTTACGGCCAGGAAGTGTTTTTTGAAGATGCACTTGACATCGTTTTCCCCGAAGCAGTTCAGGCTGCTTACGAAGAAGCAGGTATCACTCCCGTTGACCAGCCCAGAGATTTCGATGTTAAAACAATGAGCAAAGAAGAAGGCGTTGTAATGACCTTCAATGTTACCGTTAAGCCCGAAATCGCAGTTAAGGCATATAAGGGTCTTACTGCTGAAAAGGCAGATTCAAAGGTAACAAAGGAAGAAATCGACCATGAAATCGAGCATATGCTTGAAAGAGGCGCAAGAATGGTTGATGTTGATGACAGAGCTGTTCAGAACGGCGATATCACTGTTATCGACTTTGAAGGTTTTGTTGACGGCGTTGCATTTGACGGCGGCAAGGCAGAAAAATACAGCCTCACAATCGGTTCAGGTTCATTTATTCCCGGTTTTGAAGAGCAGATTATCGGTCACTCAATCGGCGAAGAATTTGATGTTAATGTAACATTCCCTGCAGAATATGCTCCCGAACTTGCATCAAAGGATGCAGTGTTCAAGATTAAGCTTCATGAAATCAAGGTTAAGGAGCTTCCCGAGCTTGATGATGAATTCGCAAAGGATATGGGCGAATACGAAACAGTTGACGAGCTTAAGAAGGGCATTGAAGAGGATATGCTCAAGAGAAAGCAGGAAAGCGCACAGCACGCATTTGAAGATGCGGTTATTGACGCTCTCTGCCAGAATGTTGAAGGCGAAATTCCTGAATGCATGTATGAAAACAAGGCAAAGGAAAACATTGATAACTTTGCTCAGAGAATCGGTCAGCAGGGTATTGACCTTGATACATACCTCATGTATATGGGTATGGATAAGGCAATCTTTGAGAGCCAGATGAGAGAGCGTGCAGTTGCAGATGTTAAGCTTGAGCTTGCAGTTGAAAAGATTGTTGAGCTTGAAGCTATCAAGGCATCTGATGAAGCAATTGCCGAAGAATACAACAAGATGGTTGAGATGTATCAGATCGACCTCGAAAAGCTTAAGGGTCTTGTTCCCGAAGCAACTGTTGCAGCTGAAATCGCAAAGCAGGAAGCTATTAAGGTTGTAATTGATTCCGCAAAGGCAAAGAAACCTGCTGCAAAGAAAGCAACAAAGAAGAAGGAAGCTGCTGAAGGTGAAGAAACTGCAGCAGAAGAAAAGCCTGCAAAGAAGCCCGCAGCAAAGAAAACAACAAAGAAAGCAGCAGAAAAGAAGGAAGAAGCTGCTGAATAATTTAACGGTTGTTGAATAAGTTCAGGGGAAATAAACTATACTTTAAATATGAGTTTTCTGGAATAAACCGGCAGCCCGCCGGTTTATTCTGTATTTAATTACGGAGAAAGGATTGAATTATTTATGGCATTGGTACCTTATGTTGTTGAACAGACAAACAGAGGCGAGCGTTCCTACGATATTTTTTCACGACTTCTGAATGACAGAATTATCGTACTCTCCGACGAGGTTAATGACGCAACGGCAAGCATTGTTGTTGCTCAGCTTCTTTATCTTGAGGGTCAGGATCCCGAAAAGGACATCAGCCTTTATATTAACAGCCCCGGCGGCTCTGTTACCGCAGGCATGGCAATTTATGACACAATGCAGTATATCAAGTGCGATGTTTCAACAATCTGCATGGGTATGGCGGCATCGATGGGTGCATTTCTGCTTTCATCGGGTGCAAAGGGCAAGAGATACGCTCTTCCCAACAGCGAAATCATGATTCATCAGCCTCTCGGCGGTGCACGCGGTCAGGCAACCGAAATCAAGATTGTTGCGGATCATATTCTTAAAACAAGAGAAAGACTCAACAGAATTCTTTCTCAGAATACAGGCAGACCCATCGAAGAAATCGCAAGGGATACCGAAAGAGACAATTATCTTACCGCTCAGGAAGCTATGGAATACGGGCTTGTTGACAAGGTAATCGAAAAGAGATAAAAACAGGCTGCCGATAAAGGCGGCGGAGCATAAACACAAGATGTTTATTTGACGTTTTTTCACCTTTGACGTATACCCGATACGCCTGCAGATGAGAAAAACGCCATCCGCCATCCTTTCTCAACAGCTGTTATAATATGTTTTTCACAAATCGAGAAAACATTAGGAGGCAACTATGCCCAGAGATGATGAAAGAAGAGAAAAATCGCTTGTTGCCTGTTCTTTCTGCCATAAAACACAGGACCAGGTTGACAAGCTTATAGCAGGCCCCAATGTTTATATATGCAATGAGTGTATAGACCTTTGCTGTTCAATAATCGAGTCTGACCCCTCATATAACAAGCATAATGATTACGATTCAAGCAATCTGCCCAAACCCAAGGAAATCAAGGCTATGCTTGATGAATATGTTATCGGTCAGGATGCAGCAAAAATCGCCCTCAGTGTCGCTGTTTATAATCATTATAAAAGAATCGAAAGCAAGGGTAACACCGATGTTGAAATTCAGAAGAGCAATATTCTGCTTCTCGGACCTACCGGTGTGGGCAAGACCATGCTTGCACAGACTCTTGCGAGGATTCTTGATGTACCTTTTGCAATCGCAGATGCAACAACTCTTACCGAAGCAGGATATGTAGGCGAAGATGTAGAAAACATTCTTCTACGCATTATTCAGGCGGCGGATTTTGATATTGAGCGTGCCGAAAGAGGCATTATCTATGTTGACGAAATAGATAAGATTGCGCGCAAGAGCGAGAATCCCTCGATCACACGAGATGTAAGCGGTGAAGGTGTTCAGCAGGCGTTGCTTAAGATTATTGAAGGAACGGTTGCGAATGTTCCTCCTCAGGGCGGCAGAAAACATCCCCAACAGGAGTTTATCCAGATTGATACTTCAAATATCCTTTTTATATGCGGCGGTGCGTTTGACGGCATTGAAAAGATTGTTGAAAAACGTTCAGAGGGTTCAACTCTCGGCTTCGGTGCACAGATAAAGAGCAAATCCGAAGCGGCAAAAGAGGATATTATGGCAAAGGTTATTCAGCAGGACCTTGTAAAGTTCGGTATTATTCCGGAGCTTGTCGGTCGACTTCCCGTTATAACATCACTTAAAGAGCTTGACAGAGATTCTCTCGTCAAGATTCTCACAACTCCCAAGAATGCTATTGTCAAGCAGTATGCAGAGCTTTTCAAGCTTGATGATGTTGAGCTTGAATTTGATAACGGTGCTCTTGAGGCAATCGCAGACAAGGCTCTTGAAAAGAAAACGGGTGCACGAGGACTCCGTTCAATTATTGAAGGTGTGCTTATGCCTGTTATGTATGAAGTGCCTTCGGATTACACGGTTGAGAGAGTTTGCATTACCGAGGCTTGCGTTAAAAACGGCGTTGCTCCGCTTATTGAACGCAATCCCAACAGAAAAAAGCTTACTCCTCCTCCCAAGGTAACTAAACCCAAATCAAAGAATGCAGTTTAAATATAATGGTGTATCGTAAAAACGGTACACCATTTGATTTTTTTAGCGGATTTGTGTTCTTTTTGGGGGATTTTCACTTGATTTAAAATCAACTGTGATATATAATAATAAAGTATGGTTTAAAAATCCTCAACGCAGAGGATGAAAGGGTGTTGAAATTGAAAAAAATCGGTTTTGACAATGAATTATATATCAATCGTCAGTCGGAGCAGATAAGAAAGCGTATAAATGAGTTTGGCGGAAAGCTCTATCTTGAATTCGGCGGAAAGCTTTTTGATGATTTTCATGCCTCAAGGGTGCTTCCCGGTTTTGCTCCCGACAGTAAGCTTCAGATGCTTAAAAGCATAGCTGAAAATGTTGAGGTTGTTATTGTAATCAATTCGGCGGATATAGAAAGCAATAAGATTCGCCGTGATTTGGGTATAACATATGACGCCGATGTTTTGCGTCTTATCGATGCCTACAGAGGGGCGGGTCTCTATGTGGGCAGTGTTGTGCTTGCTCAGTATAAGTCACAGCCTTCTGCGGATGCTTTCAAAACAAAGCTCGAAAAACTGGGTGTAAAGGTGTTTATTCACTACAGTATAGAGGGTTATCCCTATAATGTTGCCCATATTGTCAGCGACGATGGCTTCGGCAAAAACGAGTTTATAGAAACAACAAGACCTCTTGTTGTCATAACGGCACCCGGTCCGGGAAGCGGAAAGATGTCAACTTGCCTTTCTCAGCTTTATCATGAAAATCAGAGAGGGAACAAGGCGGGTTACGCTAAATTCGAAACCTTCCCCGTATGGAATCTGCCACTGAAACACCCCGTTAATCTTGCTTACGAGGCTGCAACGGCAGATCTTAACGATGTTAATATGATTGATCCGTATCATCTTGAGGCTTATGGCAAAACAACCGTAAACTATAACAGAGATGTTGAGGTTTTTCCTGTTCTTAATGCGATATTCGAAAAAATTGAGGGTGTAAGTCCCTATAAGTCACCCACAGACATGGGTGTTAATATGGCGGGCTATGCAATAAGTGATGACGAGGCTGTCAAGGAAGCCTCAAGGCAGGAAATCGTACGCCGTTATTTCAATGCACTTTGTGACCTTAAGACAGGCACGGGAAAGCAGGAGGCGGTTGATAAGATTGTCAGCCTTATGAATCAGGCGGGCGTAAGCGTTGATGACAGAAGAGTTATCAAGGCGGCCACAGACAGAAGCATAGAAACCGAAGGTCAGCCGGCTGTTGCAATTGAGCTTCCGGACGGCAGAATCGTAACGGGAAAAACATCCAATCTTCTCGGAGCATCAAGTGCAGCGTTACTCAATGCGGGCAAGGCGATTGCAAATCTTCCCGAAGACCTTCTTATGATTGCTCCATCAATAATAGAGCCTATTCAGGAGCTTAAAACAGGGATTCTCAAGGGTCATAATCCCAGACTTCATTCCGATGAAACTCTTATTGCTCTCTCCATGAGTGCAAACACAAATCCCGTTGCAAAGAAAGCTCTTGATGCCATTGAAGGTCTTGCAGGCTGTGAAGCACATTCAACCGTTATGCTTTCTCAGGTTGACCTCGATGTTTACAGAAAAATCGGAATCAACCTCACCTGCGAACCCCGTTACCAGACCAAAAAGCTTTATCATAAATAATTTTGAGGCAGTCGGAAACGGCTGCCTCTTACTGTTACAAATGTAACGTTTACCTGAGTGCGGTTTTAAGTGTATAATGTATATAATAATACAAAGAAATCTTTTTAGGAGGTTTCCCCAATGGGTAAAAAAATAGTTGTTGCAGGTCTCGGTCATGGCGGAATAGCGGCGGCGGCTCAGCTTGCAAAAGCGGGGTTTGATGTAACCGTTTATGAAAAGAAAAAGGAAGGCACACTCGGCTACGATTGGACCGATATTTTTGCTCCCGATGCCCTTGCAATTGCAGGGATGGATATGCCTCCTGCCGATAAATATGAATATAAAGAGGATATGACATTTTTTAGTCCTTCACAAACGAAGGGACTGCGTCAGCATGTTCCTCAGGATAAGCTTGAAATAAAGATGGAACGCAGAGACATTTATGAGCATTTCATAAACCATGCTCTTGAATGCGGAGTAAAAATTGTTTATGAATGCGAAGTTAACGGACCGATTGTTCTCGGTAACCGTGTTGTCGGTATCAAAACATCTCAGGGAGATATTTACGGCGACCTCGTAATCGATGCCTGCGGACTCAATTCTCCCGTCAGAAGAAATCTTCCCGAATCCTTCATGATCGATAAGGATGTTGAAAGAAACGAAAAGATTACTATATACAGAGCATTTTATAATGTTGCAAGTGAAGAACCTGCCGAGGCAAAATTCAAGGTTATGCTTTTTGCAGGCGGAATAAAGGGCGTTAACTGGATTGCATCCGAGGATGACCACACCGACCTTCTTATCGGCAGATTTGAAGAGTTTGATATGGACCATGTTAACGAGTTTGCGGATTTTCTCCGTGAAACCAATCCCAGACTCGGAACGGAACTTCAGCGCGGCGGACAGTTTGTTGAAATTCCTGTTCGTCAGCCTATGGCTGTTATGGTTGCAGATGGTTATGCCGCAATCGGTGACAGTGCGTTTATGACTGTTCCTCTTATCGGTTCGGGTATTGCAAACAGCCTTAAGGCATCAAAGGTTCTTGCGGAAACTGTTATAAAAGATAAGCACCATTCGTTCACCGCTGATACGCTCTGGAATTATCAGACGGGATATTATAAGGTTCTCGGCAACGGTCTTGCACCTCTTGCAGCTGCAAAGCTTCTTCTTCTCAGCCTTACTCCTGAAGAGATTGATTATTTCTTTGAAAAGGAAATTCTTACGGAAGATCTTATGACAATCGGCGCAGATTTCACGGGTCTCGGCAGCGTTAAGGTTGATCCTGCGGACATGATAAATAAGGCAAAGCAGGTTTGCAGCGATATGGAGCTGCTTAAGAAGATTATTGCCTGCGGCGTTCGAATAGGCAGAGTATCTGCAGCTTGTGCAATGATGCCCAAAAAGTGGAATCCCAGAAGAGTTGCTTCGTGGTCAAAGGTTTATAACTACGCATTCAAATAAGGGGAAAACGGTATGTTCAGAGAAATGAGAAGATTCAAGCAAGCCCTTTCGCAAGAGGATTGCATAAAGATACTTGAAAGTCAGAATACGGGTGTGCTTGCGGTCAACGGTGACGGGGGATATCCCTATGCCGTGCCCATGAGCTATATTTATGCAGACGGAAAGATTTATTTCCATTCGGCTAAAAGCGGACACAAGAACGATGCGATTGCAAACAATCCCAAGGTATCGTTTTGCGTAACGGAAACAGATGAAATTCTTTCAAAGGATTTCACAAGCAGTTTCAGAAGCGTTATAGCTTTCGGCGAGGCAAGAATAATCGAGTCATATGAAGAAAAGCTTGCAGTGATGAAAAACTACACAAATAAATATTCACCCCATGAGCCTCAGGAAAACGCAGATAAAAAAATAGCTGCACGTTTTGCGGCGGTTACGATAATCGAAATGCAGATTCAGCATCTTTCCGGCAAAGAATCTATGGATCTGGTTAAGATGAGATGAAAAATTCCCACCGTTTGGGCGACCTTTCACAAGGAAGTTAAGGTTTTTATCGGCTCTTTTCCGTTAATACTTTATGAAAAAATCCCGTAATACACAAAGTATTGCGGGATTTTTGTCATTTCGTCTGAACGTAAAATAACCTGATAAAAACTGCTTCGCACCTTAAACAGAGATAGTTTGGTTATAGAACAAGGCAAAAAGCACAGGAATCCTTGACGGATTCCGAGCATTTTTAACGCAGTTATATACCAAACTATCCTGTTTTAAGGCTTAATTCCCTTATGAAAGGTCGCCCTTGCCCGGTGGGATTATTTTTATATAATTCTGAATGTTTTAACTTCAAAGGGTTTGATTGCAAACTCAAATTCGTTGCCGCTCTGTGCAACCTCATCTTTGTCTTCTTCAATCATATTTGTTTCGATAACCTTATCAAAACCGAATGCCCAGTTAAGAGTTACGTTGCCTCTTCTCTGCTCCTGCTCAACAACACGAACAATATATCCTCTGCCGTCCTGAGCCTTCTTAATGGCATCAACCATAACGTTCTTTTCACTGAGTGAAAGGAAGATATCGCCCGAAGAGATTTTGCCTTCTGTTGCATCTGCATTATAAACTGCAACGGGAGGAACGTTGAATGCGTGAGCCATCTGTACGGTATCGTTTCTCCAGTCATCCGCATGGGGATGGAATGCATACTTGAATGTGTTGATACCGTGGTCGCCCGTTCTGTCGGGGCAGGTAGGTGCACGCATGAGAGTTATTCTCATATGGCTGTTGTGGATATCGTAGCCGTACTTGCAGTCGTTGATGATACTGCAGCCGTAGCCGCCTTCGGAAAGGTCTGCCCATTTGTGAGCCGCAACCTCAAATCGGGTAAGGTCAAAGCTTGTGTTCCAGTGTGTGGGACGCTTGATTGCACCGTGTGCGATTTCGTAAGTAGCATCTGTATCGATAATTGAAACATCAAAGCCTGCTTTGAGAACCTTGTCGCTTTCATGCCAGTCAACGGTTGTGTCAAAGATAACGCTTTCGCCGTTCTGATAAAGCATGATATCCTGAGTGATAACGGATTTGTTGAAGGTTCTCTTTATGCGGATAACGCCTCTTACAGCGTTCTGTTCAACAACCTCGATGCTGTCTGCTTCGGCGAGCTCCCACATCTTTTTCTGGTAGTTGAGTTCAAGATTCCATGCGGTTTCATGAACACATTTGTCAAGTGAAATTGTAAGAATATTACCTCTTCCGTCAAGACTTTCACGGTCGTTGAGCTTATCGTAAATGCTTGTGATGATTCCGTTTTCGTCAAATTCAACGCGGAGAACAGCGTTTTCAAGAAGATTTGTTTCGGCCTCAACGGGGGAATAGATGCATTCGCCCTCTTTGAGAATGAACGTCTTGCAGCTCATTTCGTCAAGCTCGTCGGGAAGGAACATAAACTTGCCGTCAATGTATGCGCAGGGGAGTGAAAGTCCGTCATCTGTTGCAACATACATTCCTTCGGGAACGCCTTCAACAACAACGGGTTCATAGCTCTTTGCACTTGTGAGATTCCATACGGTTATGCTGTTTTTGTCTGCAGTTACAGCACCGCCGAGGGCATTGAGAGCACCGTTATAGATGTCTTCGCCGATTTTGTTCATTACGGCATAATCCCTGCGGCAATCCTCAAAAACTTCATGGATTGAAGAGCCGGGAAGAATATCGTGGAACTGATTGGTCATAAGGATTCTCCAACCCTTTTCAATCTCATCCTTGGGGTATTCTTTGCCGAGAAGCTTTTCCGCAAAAACTGAAAGCATTTCTGCTCTTGTGAAAAGGAATTCGCCTTTTCTGTTGTTCTTTTTAACGAATGCCTGGCTTGTGAATGTTCCACGGTGGTTTTCATAGAACATTTCGCCGTTCCATACGGGAAGCTCGTCTTCAATGCCGTGATATGACTCAAAGAATTCGTCAACATGACCGATTTCGGTTTTGGGAAGACCGGGGAAATTCTGAAGGCGTCTGCCTCTTTCAAGCATATTTCTTGTGGGTCCGCCGCCGCCGTCACCATAGCCGTACATGCTCATTGAAACATTAAGCTCATTCTTGTTGTTGCATTCGTTGTCAACGGTCATGATTTCTTCAACATTGTAATGGCAGTTGTATGCGGGACGCATAAGATGAGCATTGACTCTGTCACCGTTGTTGCCCTGCCACATAAACATGCTGTAGGGGAATTTGTTTGTATCGTTATAGCTGAGCTTGGAGGTTATGAAATTCTCCATGCCGCAGCCCTTGATAATCTGAGGAAGTGCCCATGTGAAGCCGAAACAGTCGGGAAGCCAGTAGGTTTTTGAAACCTTGCCGAATTCATTTTTAAAGAATTCCGTGCCGTAAAGCACCTGACGGATAAGAGCTTCGCCCGATGCAATGTTTGTATCAGCCTCAACCCATACGTTACCGCAGATATCCCACTGATTAGCGGCAACCTTTTCCTTGATTTTTTCGTAGATTTCGGGATAGTGATCCTTCATCATCTGATAAAGAACAGCCTGGCTCTGACCGAAGGTCATTTCGGGATATACGTCCATAAGAGATGTAACATTCATGAATGTTCTTGCACTCTTGCGGATGCTTTCCTGAATTCTCCAGAGCCATGCAACATCGATGTGGCTGTGACCCGTAAGAATAACCTTGCTCTGTGCAGACCAATTGATGGATGCAATCTTTGAAAGATAATACTTTCTTGCTTCGTGGATTGACTTTCTGACTCTTGCTTCCTCAAAATCATAGTCAACCATGTGCATACTGTCGTCAACAGCGGCATAAACCTTTGCATTTATATGTTCATCTTTGATATAATCGAGCGCCTGAAACGCAACTTCAAGGTCGATATAATAACCTTCGCATTCCTTATCGGCAACGAAAATGCAGGTTTCGCCGAAACGGCATTCCTGATGTTTTGCGCCCTCCATTGCGGCATCACAGAAGCTCATTGAATCAACCGTTGCTTCAATTTCAAATTCAAGAATCTCTCCTGCCTTGTGAACACCGAGAGCAACCTCTGTTCTGTCGGGAAGACTGTCTCTCGAAGCACAGCCTGAAATATAGTGACCGTTGCACTTGACGAGTGCTTCACCGCCGACCTGGAATTTCGCTCTGAGTTCAAGACCGTCCATTTCTTCCGGAACTGTTATACTTGCCTTGAAAAAATGAGCTGAATCGTAGCCGGCGTACCAGATATCGCCGCTTTTGATTTCGCCTTTAAAATCTTCCATTTCGTATCTGTCGCCAAGGAACATACCTCTTGTATATTCCCAGGTGCCTATATCCTTCTTATAAAGAATACAGTAATTCTTAAGCTGTTTGAACATATCGTCTTTGAGAATATGCGGTTTTATGGTATGCAAATTTATTGCCCCTTTCCTTTTATAATTAATGTTATAGTATCAAATTTAGGTGTTAAAATCAATAAAAAAACCGCCGAAATTCCCGACGGTTTTTTGGTTATATTTACATTTATTCCTTGGGAAGACCTTCCTTGTCATATATACAAGCGGCTTCTATAAGGATTTCGATGCCTGCAGCAATTGCGTCTTCACGAAGATTTTCAATGTTATCAAGTCTTGTGTGATAATATCTGGGAGGAGTGGGGTCCATAGCCGCAAATCCTGTTGCGGGAACGCCTCTCTGGGTGAATGCCGCAGCATCCGATGCTCCGATATAGATTGACTCAAAATGAAGGTCATAGCCGCAGTTTGCACCTGCATTCTTGACAAGGTGCTTAACGCCCCAGTGGTGTTTGACTGTGCCGCTCATATCTCTGTCATAAACAGCCATTGTTTCAAGGTCACGGAAGGTATCGCAGGCGATAACGCAGGTTTCAATATCCTTAAGCTCTTTTTCGTGAGCCTTGACATAAGCCTTTGCGCCTCTGAGACCTGCTTCCTCTGAACCTGAACACATAATAACAACTTCAGTGTTTTCAAATCTTGTGTCTGTATCTTCAAGAGCTTTTGCAACCGAGATTGCACCGTAGCAGCCTGAAAGGTTATCCGATGCACCGGGAACGCTCTTAACGGGATTCTGGAAAAGAAGGAATCCGAGCTGGAATGGAATGAAAACGCATCCCACAACAAAACCGAGAATCATGAGCCAACGGGGTTCTGCAGCTTCAAGCGCACCATTTGTTCCTGCACAGATGATACCGATAATTGAAATGATAAGGTCTGCAACGAGACCTACAACTGCGGGGATAAGAACAAGCTTCATTCCGACGCCGCCGAGAAGGTAGTTGAGTGTCCATTCAAACTGGCTGTCTGAATGACCGACAAATATAATACGCTTTTTAACTTCACCCTTGGGCGAACGCTTTGCAATAACGTTATGGCTGGGATGACCGATGAAAAGAGGGTCAATAAACTGCTTATACATAACGAATTCAAGAAGCAGAGGGATGAATCCGAGGATAACAAGGATAAGAGAAACTATGGGGGTTACAAATGCGTATGTAAAAACGCTTGCAACCGCACAGGCAACGGTGAAGGGGATAAATCCCATAAATGCCTGACGGTGAACCCTGAATTCCTCGATTTTAACATCATCGCAGGATTTAGAAAGCTCTTTTGCCATAAGTTCCTGAGCTTTGAGCTCTTCCGGTGAACCGGGCTTACGGGGTCCGATTTCGTTAACAATTCTTGTTATGTTTTTAACAGAGAATTTTGCAAGTTTTTTCGGGTCGAAGTTTTGGCTGTATTCAAGTGCGGTTTTCATGTTTATTCCTCCCATAACTGATTACTTTAATAAGATAACATTTTAAAGCATAAAAAGTCAATATTAATTTCAGAAAATATAAAAAAGAGCCGGTTCACCGACTCTTAAATTATTTATCAAGACTGTAAACGCCCGAACCCATAACAGCATATTCAATGTCTTTTACCCTGAAATACTTTTTGACCGGTTCATTGAAAACGCAGTAATCACTGACATTGTAGTTATCGAGCCCGATTGTTCTGATTTTGTAGGAATACGCATTGCAGATGAAAAGCTTGTTATCATAAACGCTGATATCAACAGGGTGGCAGAATGCCTTTTCTTTGGGACTGCCTATGCGGAATTCAATTCTGTTGTGTTTTACGGAATAGTTGATTATTGCATTTGAATCGGGCACAACAAACCATAAATCCGTGCCGTTTGCGGCAGGGGATGAAGCGGGATTGTCAAAATATTCAACCCTTGTTTCGGATATTTCGCTTCCGAAATTATCAACAACTTTCAGTGTTCCGTCGGGATAAGATACAGCTTTTGTGCTGTTTGTGATGCTGATAACCGTACAGGTAACAAAATCCCCGAGCTGTCTTGCAATGTCGGCACCGTTTTCGCCGAATTTTGTGTTTATGTATGAAAGTACAGGGATTTTTTCGAATATATCAATTTCCTGATTGTAGTTATAGAAAGCAACAGCGGTTTCGCCGTCGGGTAAGCTTTCCTTGCAGGCATAAACAAAACCGCGTTCCGTGGGAATTATATCAAGTAAATCTGCGTTAAAAAGCTTTTGCAATGTTGTTTCCTCCGTGGAAAATTAAACCCCGCCAAGCCGTATGCAGCCGATTGTAACCTGCTCGCATAGCAGGTGGGTGCCGCCCGATGCTTTCACGCTCCCTTCGTCCGCCAAAGCCTCAAGAGCTGAGGCGGGAGGTCTGCAATCCGCCATCGGAGCAAGGCTCCCTTATAGTGTGTGTTGGGTTACATATTGACTGCAAATTTTTCGCACAAGGCAGGGAATTTTTATTTTTTGTTTCGCAAAATAATATTCAAACTTCGTTTGAGTGAAATTCGCCTTCGGCAAGATATAACTATTATTGTATTATAAACTGCAATTATTCTTCTTCTTCGAAATCAAACATTTCGGCAAGTCTTTCTTCAAAAGCCTGACCCACTTCGTTGAATTCTTCATCGTTTTCGATGGGGCAAAGATAGGTTTCGCCGTTTTCTTCTTCAACCTTGAGAATGATGAGCTCGTTATCATCATCGGTTATCTTATCGGGTGATTCGGGAAGGGGAAGGAGAGCAACATATCTGCCTGTATCCATCTCGATTCTGTCAAGCTCCTCGAAAATGTGTTCTTTTCCTTCTTCGTCAACTATGCTGACGATATCGGGAGTATATTCTTCGTTATTCATATGAATTCAGTTCCTTTCAATTGTTACATTTCATATTTTAACTAAAACTTTGCTAATAGTCAATAGGAAATCGATATAGGTAAAAAATATCCAAAAGTTTTTAACTTTTTCAGAAAAAACTATTGACAACCGCTAAATTCTGTGATATATTAAAGTCGAGGAAAGGAACTGAAGGAAATCGAGAAACCGATAACCTTAACGGATGACGAGAAAGTCCGGGGTTAAATTAAAAGAATTACGGAGCAGAGTTGAAAAAGATTAACAGTAAAAATTAATCAATCTTCAATTCGTTTATAATCCGTAAAGCTTAAAACGGTTAACGATTCCCAAAGTAAAAACCTCTTGACCATATATTTGAAAGTCAGAAGTCAAAAATGTGGTAAGTGAATAACAGAAAGGCGGCGATACCCGATGTACTCAGCAGAACATCAGCTCGCAGCCGCTGAATCCGATAAGTAACAAAGCGGATAATTGCAGTGAAAACAGTCAAAATAAATTAATTGACATAAGGGATCTGTAAGCCGCTAAGCATGACGGAATTGATTCGTTTTAAATCGGAAAGCGGCTGTGAGCAAAGAAAAATTTAATATTAATTTATTTTGACCGTGCAGAATTGTGCGGTCTTTATTTTTGCTTGACAAAAATCAGTTTATCATTTAATTTATCAATAAAAGGATGTGGTAAAAATGGTTAAAGAAAAACTCAGAACGCTCGGTGTACCTTCTCCGCTTGAAATTTGCGGTGGAAGAGCAGAAACTGTTGAGGAATGGGAGAAAATCCGACCTGAAGTTGAAAAAATGATGCTGGAATGTGAATACGGATATCTTCCCGAAGAGCCTGAAGAAGTCAGTTTTGAAGTGAAAAACATCGATGAAAGATTCTGCGCCGGAAAAGCAACTTTTATTGAACTTGAAATAACAAGTAAGGTTTACGGCGAAATATTCACTTTTCCGGTGAACTATGTTTATCCGTCATGCGGAGAAAAAATCAAAACCTTTGTTCATATAAATTTCAGACCCTTTGTGCCCGATAAATATATGCCCACCGAGGAGATAATCGATAACGGATTTGCCTGTGCATCCTTCTTTTATCAGGATGTGACAAGCGATGACGGTGACTTCACGAATGGTCTGTCAGGCTTGATATATAAGAATTCGGAGCGTTCGTTGTATTCACCCGGCAAGATTGCAATGTGGGCATGGGCAGCGATGAGAGTTATGGATTATCTTGAAACCCGTGATGAGGTTGACAAAGAAAATGTCTGCGTCTGCGGCCATTCCAGACTCGGTAAAACAGCACTTCTTGCGGCTGCTTTTGATAAGCGTTTTGCGGTTGCGCATTCGAATTGTTCGGGATGCAGCGGGGATTCGCTTAACAGAGGAAAACACCCGAAAAGTGAAACAATCGGTAATATCCTTGACCGTTTTGATTTTTGGTTTTGCAAAAACTATGAAAATTTCAGAGATAAGGATAATGAAACTCCGTTTGACCAGCATTTTATGCAGGCACTTATTGCACCGCGCAGAGTGCATATTGCATCGGCTGAAAATGATATATGGGCAGGTCCCGAAAGTGAATTTCTCTGCAGTGCTGCGGCATCGGAGGTTTTTGAGCTTTACGGCAAAAAAGGTCTGGTTTTTGGTGAAGGGGATTTGCTTAATCCCGACAAATATCTCAATGACGGCAGTATAGGCTTTTGTTTCCGCAGAGGAAACCATTATTTCAGCCGTGATGACTGGCATGGACTTATGGATTTTATGAAGAAGGAGTAAAAATGCTATGAAAAAACTGTGCATTGTACTGGCAGTCGCAATACTTTTGGTAACTGCTTTATGTTTGGGGGTTAATGCATCTGCTGATGAATGGGAGCCTCCCTGCGGAGGCGTTATTGTAATGGTGGACGCAGAATTTTCTTGTATTCCGTTAAAAAGCCGAATTGCATTTGGTGATTCAATGCCTGATTTGTCGGGGTCAGTGCTTGAGATTATATGTTCTGATGATGAAGTTAAGCGGGTTACCGTTGAGAAAGACGAAGCAGGCTATTCAGCCGGAGATTTTATTGTTTCGTTTTCGGAGTACGGTAATGTAGAGACAGAGATATTTTTAGGGATAAAAAAAGTTGAAGCAAAAGTTAATGTCTGTTACAAAGCAGGTTCTTATATGTCCTATGAAGGAACGGCAGCTTATACATATATCAAAATTCCGTCTTTGTTTTAAGAAACACGGTGAGGGTTTGAATACCCTCACTTTTTTATTATAAAAATATATAAATTTTCTTGAAAAATCTCAATATTACTGTTATACTAAAGAGATTGAAAGGAATGATTGTATTTGAGACGCAAGAAATGGATAGTTTCAAAAGGCAATAAGGATTTGGCGGCACAGATTGCTCAGGAGCTTAGTGTTGACCCCTTTGCGGCCCTTCTTGTAACCTCCAGAGGTTTTGACAATACAGACGATATATACGAATTTTTTGATACAGACGCCCCTCTTACTCTTGATCCGCTTTCAATAGCGGATATGGAGAAGGCTGCGGAGCGAATCAACAGAGCCATCGATAACTTTGAATCTATCTGTGTTTTCGGCGATTATGATGCTGACGGCGTAACTGCAACAACATTGCTCTACTCTTATCTCCAGGCGAGAGATGCAAACGTTATGAGCTATATCCCGGACAGAATAACGGAGGGATACGGACTTAACATAAGTGCAATCGAGGAGCTTGCCGAAAGGGGAGTCAAGCTGATTGTAACCGTTGATAACGGTGTTTCTGCAATCGACGAGGCAATCCGTGCAAAGGAGCTTGGCATGGAGCTTATCGTTACCGACCATCATAAGGTCGGTGATATTTTACCCGATGCTTATGCCATAGTTAACCCCCATAGACCGGATTGCCCAAGCAACTTCAAGGAAATGTCCGGAGTCGGCGTTGCGTTCAAGCTTGTTTGCGCGCTTGAAGGCGACAGCGGCGATATCCTTATCGAAGAATACGGCGACCTTGTTGCCCTGGGAACAATCGGCGATGTGGTTACTCTCACCGGCGAAAACAGAGTTATGGTCCGCAGAGGATTGAGGCTGATAAACGATAATCCCAGACCCGGTATAAATGCGCTCATGGAAACTGCAGGTGTAGGCGATAAAATCTTCAACGCTTCAACAGCGGCGTTTACTGTTTGTCCCAGAATAAATGCCGCAGGAAGAATGGGTTCGGCGTTCAAAGCGTTTGAGCTTCTTCTCAGCGAAGACGATGAAGAGGCATTTATGATTGCCGAGGATATAAACCGTATGAATGCGTTGAGGCAGAAAACGGAAACGGAGATTTTTTCTCAGGCAAATGCAATTATAGCCGAGTCGGGCATGATGAATGACAGAATCATCGTTGTTGACGGTGAAGGCTGGCATCAGGGAGTAATCGGCATTGTTGCCGCAAGAATAACCGAAAGATACGGCAGACCCTGCGTTGTTATTTCCCGTGACGGAAACAATGCCAAGGGTTCATGCAGAAGCATAGAAGGCTTTTCAATATATGATGCCATTGAGTCAGTTTCGGATTGTCTTGAACATTTCGGAGGACACACTCTTGCTGCAGGTGTAGGACTCAAGTCATACAGAATCGAGGAGTTCCGCCACAGAATAAATCTCTATGCCGCAGATAAAGAAACTCCGTTTGCCATCCGCAAGGTTGACTGCAGACTGCTTCCGACCTCGATAGGTCTTGATATTCTTAACGGACTTTCGGCACTGGAACCCTTCGGTGCGGGCAATCCCCAGCCGTGCTTCGGTCTTTTCGGAGTGAGGATTGACGACATCGCAAGCCTTTCCGAGGGCAGACACATCCGTATGAGTATCTCAAAGAACAATTCAAGGCTCGGAGTTGTATATTTCGGAATGCCCGAAAGATGCTTTCCTTATGAAAAAGGCGATTTCGTTGACCTTGCTGTTAATCTTGACAGAAACGTTTATAACGGAGAATCACGAGTTTCGGTTATAATCAGAGATATGAGACCTTCTTCAACAAACGAAGAAAAAGTGCTTTCAGCCATATCGCTTTATGATAAATTTCTTCGCGGAGAAACGCTTTCAAAAGAAGAAGCGGAAAAAATATTGCCTGACAGAGAATTACAGGTAAATGTTTTCAAAATGATAAAAACAAAACCGCTTAAAGATAAAAATATAGAATCTCTTTGTGTCCGTCTTGAAGATGACGGCGAAAATATGGCAAAGATTTCAGCGGTTGTTGACATTATGCTCGAAATGGGCATTCTTGAAACGGATTATGAGCTTATAATCCGTGTACCGCAGAATCCTCCCAAGGTTAATCTTGAGGATTCGGAAATAATGAAACGTATAAGAAGCTTTGTTTAGTAGCTTAAAACTGTTTATAGGGGTGACAGCATGAAGAATTACCAGAAAGTCAGCACAAAAGTTTTTTCGTCTCCCGAAGAAGCGATGGAAACTCTGCTTGAGTTTATCGGCAAGGACTGCACTGAAAATGAAATCTGCGACATCAGAAAGGCATATAAAATCGCTGATGAAGCACATAAGGGACAGAAGCGTCTTTCAGGTGAGCCTTATATTATGCACCCTCTTAATGTTGCGCTGATACTTGCAAGCCTCGGCATGGATGAGGCTTCCATAGTTGCGGCAATTCTTCATGACACCGTTGAGGATACCTCTCTTACTCACGAAGAGGTTGAAAAAGAATTCGGAACAACCATTGCGGAGCTTGTTGAGGGCGTAACCAAAATCGGCAAAGTGCCTCTCCAGACAAAGGAAGAACAGCAGGCGGAAAATATCCGCAAAATGCTTATCGCCATGTCAAGGGATATCCGCGTTATTATTATCAAACTTGCAGACCGACTTCACAATATGAGAACTCTTATGTTCAAGCAGGAGCAGAGAAGAAGAGAAATTGCGCTTGAAACAATAGAAATCTATGCTCCGATTGCTCACAGACTCGGTATCCGCCCCATAAAAGAGGAGCTTGAAGACCTTTCCATCAGTTATCTTGACCCCGTGGCTTACAGCGAAATCGAGAAGTCACTTGAAAATCAGAGCAGAACAAGAAACGAATTCCTTTCCGACATTCAGGCAAGAATCAGCGAAAGAATAGAAACCGTTGTTTCGGGTGCTCAGGTTAACGGAAGAATCAAATCCGTTCACGGCATATACCGTAAGATGTATATGCAGAACAAGAATTTTGACCAGATTTATGATATCTATGCGGTGCGCATAATCGTTGATACGGTTATTGACTGCTATAACTGTCTCGGCGTTATCCACGATATGTTCAAGCCTATTCCCGGCAGATTCAAGGATTATATTTCAACGCCAAAGCCCAATATGTATCAGTCGCTTCACACAACCGTTCTCGGCAAAGAGGGTATTCCCTTTGAAGTTCAGATAAGAACATGGGATATGCACCATACCGCCGAATTCGGTATCGCTGCCCACTGGAAATACAAGCTCGGTATCAACGGTACGGCTAAATTTGAGGAGCGCCTTTCGTGGATTCGTCAGCTTCTTGAAAGCCAGAGCGAAACTGAGGATGTTGAGGATATCGTTTCAACAATCAAGAGTGACCTTGTTCCCGAAGAAGTGTTTGTTTTCACTCCCAAGGGCGATGTTTTCAGTCTGCCTTCGGGTGCAACCGTTATTGACTTTGCATATGCAATCCATTCTGCAGTAGGCAATAAAATGGTTGGAGCAAAGGTTGACGGAAAAATTGTTCCTCTTGACTATAAAGTTAAAACAGGTGAAATCGTTGAGGTTATGACCTCATCGCAGCAGGGGAAGGGCCCCAGCCGTGATTGGCTCACTATCGTTAAAACAAGCCAGGCGCGCAGTAAAATCAGACAGTGGTTCAAAAAAGAACGAAGAGAAGAAAATATCGCCGAAGGCAAGGCACAGATTGAGCGTGAATTCAAGCGCAATTTTATCCGTCTTACCGAGGCTGAATATAACGAATTTATTGAAAAGGCTGCAGAAAGGCAGCATTGCAAGGATATTGATGATTTCTATGCAGCCATCGGCTACGGCGGAATTTCTCTTGTCCGCCTCATGCCCAGATTCAAGGAGGATTATTCCAGACTCAACAAGGCTGATGATTCCGCAATCAAAATCGTTCAGCCCAGAAAGAAAACGAAGAGCAAGGAGGGTGTTGTTGTTGAGGGAATCGACAACTGCCTGATTAAATTCTCCCGTTGCTGCAATCCTCTTCCCGGCGATGACATCATCGGTTTCATAACAAGAGGACACGGCGTTTCAATCCACACAAAGAGCTGCACCAATGTGCCGAAGGATATCAGTCAGGCGGGCGAGCCTGAAAGATGGATAACCGCATACTGGGATAACAATATCAAAGAAGATTTCAAATGTACTCTCTCTCTTTTCTGCCTTAACAGAATCGGCATGCTTGCAGATATTTCAAGCTTGCTTGCGAGCATGAGAATCATGATTAATGACCTGAGTACCCGTAACACCAAAGACGGCAGAGCAATTATCATGGTAACCGTTTCGGTTAACGGCGTTGAGCATCTCAATTCTCTTGTTGCCAAGCTTTCAAAGGTTGAGGGTGTGCTTACAATCGAGAGAAGCGGTATATGAGGTGATAGAATGAGAGCTGTAATTCAGCGTGTAACCAAATCGTCAGTTGCCGTTGACGGAGAAATAAAAGGAAGCATCGGTAAAGGATTCAATGTGCTTCTCGGTGTTATGGACGGCGATACGGAAGCACAGGCGGAGCTGCTTGCTTCAAAAATCGCAAAACTTCGTGTTTTTGAAGATGAAGCAGGCAAAATGAATAAAAGCGTAACAGATATAAACGGTGAAATCCTCGTTATATCGCAGTTTACTCTTTGTGCCGATATCAAGAAAGGCAACCGACCTTCGTTTACCGATTCCGCAGCACCCGATGAAGCGAACAGACTTTATGAATATTTCTGTTCAAAGCTTCTTGAAAACGGTGTTTCCAAGGTTGAAAAAGGCGTTTTTGCGGCAGATATGAAGGTTGAAATTCACAATGACGGTCCAGTGACAATAGTTATGGATACGGATATATGGAATAAAAAATGATGAAAAGGAAACAGGAATGAATATTAAATATGTTGAGCTTGAACATGAGATTTTTTCCAACTGCTATCTCATTGTCAACGAAAGAACAGGTGAGGGTGCGGTTGTTGACCCTGCGTGGTACGGCGATGCACTCAAAAAAGCAATAGGAGATACCAAAATAAAATACATACTTCTTACCCACGGACACTTTGACCATATTTTCGGTGTTCACGGGCTCAGGGAAGCAACGGGTGCAAAGGTTGTTATTCACGAAAATGATGCAGACTATCTCCTTGACCCGAAAAAGAGCCTTGCAGAGGGTAATTTTCCGGAAACACAGATTCCCGTTGAGGCTGATATGCTTGTAAAAGAGGGAGATATCCTGACTCTCGGCGACGAAGAAATAAAGATTATGCATACTCCCGGCCACACAATGGGCAGTGTTTGCTATATGTGTGAAAATGACCGTGTTATCATAAGCGGTGACACTCTTTTTTGCATGACTGCAGGAAGAACGGATTTTCCTGGCGGCAGCGATGAGCTTATGATTGAATCGCTGAAAAGGCTTATTTCGCTTGACGGTGATTACGATGTTTATCCCGGTCATAACCGCATGACAACTCTTGAAAGCGAAAGAAAACGCAATTGGTATATCAGAAGGATGGTAAAATAAGTGATATTAAGAATTTTCGGGCATGATTTCCATTATGAATGCGAAAATCTTTGCAGGGTATATTTCCCCAACGAAAAAATTAATATAGTCTATGATGAATCGGGCGAAGATGAACGCACTGTTATAACAAAGTGTTCACCGATTGACGGCGGAAATCTTGTTTCCGTTGATGCGGAGATTGACGGTGTTTTACGCTCTGCACAGGCAGAGGTTATTGCAGAAGATAACGAGCTCCGTGACAGAAGCGAGCTTAAAACCGCACAGCTTATTTTTTCTCTTTTGTCCGAAATAACGGGTTACACTCCTCCGTGGGGTGTGCTTACGGGTGTCCGACCCTCAAAGCTTATGCTTCGCCTCATCGACCAAATGGGAGCAGAGGGAGCAAAGCGTTATTTCACGGAAGATTTACTTGTCAGCGAAGAAAAAACAATGCTTGCCCAGACCGTTGCAAATGCAGAAGAAAAAATAATAGCACTTTCCGAAAAGAATTCATTCAGTCTTTATGTTGCAATTCCTTTCTGCCCGACCCGATGCAGTTATTGTTCATTCGTATCTCACTCAATAGCGAATTCAAATGCCAAAAAGCTTCTGCCAGAATATCTCGATAAACTGGCAGAGGAAATAGAACTGACGGGTAAAATCGCATCGGAGCTTGGTCTCAGGCTTGAAAGCGTTTATTTCGGAGGAGGCACTCCCGGAGTGCTTGAAGCTCCTCAGCTTGACAGACTTCTCTATGCGGTTGAAAATTCTTTTGACCTTTCAAGAGTAAGGGAATATACCGTTGAAATAGGCAGACCCGATACCGTAACTCCCGAAAAATTAAGAATACTCCGCCTTCATAATGTAGGCAGAATCAGCATAAATCCCCAGACCTTCAATCAGAAAACCCTTGACCTTATCGGCAGAAATCACAAGGTTGAACAGGCGGTCAAGGCGTATCAGCTTGCAAAGGCATACGGTTTTGACAGCATTAATATGGACCTGATTGCGGGACTTCCCGAGGAAACTCTTGAGGATTTCAAGGCGAGTGTTGATACGGCAATATCGCTTTCACCCGAAAACATAACCGTGCATACCCTTGCTTTGAAACGCTCATCGGAGCTTAACGCATCGGGTGCGGGCGTTTCCGGCGGTAACACGGCAAAGCAGATGCTTGAATATGCATCGAACCGTCTTAACGCAAGCGGATATGAGCCTTATTATATGTACCGTCAGAGCAAATGTGTCGGAAATCTTGAGAATGTCGGCTGGTGCAAAAGCGGAAAAGACTGCCTCTATAATGTTTTCATGATGGAAGAATGCCATACGGTTATTGCAGTCGGTGCGGGTGCGGTAACAAAGCTATGTGACCCCGAATCGACAAATGTTGAACGCATTTTCAATTTTAAATATCCTTATGAATATATTTCCGGTTTTGACAAAATAACCGAACGCAAAAACGGAATAAAGAGCTTTTATTTGTCATACTAAATCTTATAGGGTGATGACAGATGAACGAAAAATACACTTACAGAATAATAAACAGTCTTGCGGATGCACCGTTTGATTTTGTTAAAGCGTGCACGGAAGAATATCACGCTAAGCTTGATAAAACAGCAAAAAAGATTTTTGAAGATAAAAGCAAAAAGATTGTTATGCTTGCAGGTCCGAGCTCGTCGGGTAAAACAACAACCGCAAAGTTTCTTTCTCAGAAGCTCGCAAAGCTCGGCTCAAAGGCATACACCGTTTCTCTTGATGATTTTTATCATCCCCACAGCGTGGGATATCCGCTTGATGAAAACGGCGAGCCCGATTATGAGTGCGTTGAGGCTCTTGATACAGAACTTATTCATTCATCTCTGGGCGAGCTTATCCGTAACGGCAAGGCGGATTTGCCTGTTTTTGATTTCATGACGGGCGAAAGGATAAACAACGCAAAAAGCATTGAACTTTCCGAAAACGATGTTATAATCGTTGAAGGCCTCCATGCGCTCAATCCCGTTATAACCGACACTCTCAACGATGAAAATCTGTATAAAATCTATGTCAGCGTTTCGTCGAGGGTTTATGATGACAGCGGTGAAGTGCTGCTCTCAAAGCGTGATTTGAGGTTTATAAGGCGGATGGTCAGGGATTTCAGCTTCCGTTCAACCTCTGTTGAAGAAACCTTTGATATCTGGGAAAGAGTGATGAGGGGAGAGGATAAATATCTTTTTCCTTTCGAAAACAGAGCAGATATAAGGCTCAATTCATTTCATCCCTGCGAATCCTGCGTGCTTGCGGGCAGGGCAATACCTTTGCTTGAGCATATAAAAGACGGTGAGTTCAGCGAAAAAGCGAATGAACTGAAAGCAAAACTCCGTCTTTTTAAAGAAATAAATTACTCGGTTCTTCCTGCGGATTCTCTTCTGCGTGAATTCACGGGCTGAGCCTTAAAAGGAGGGTGAGCCGTTTGGCTTCCGAAAAAAAACAGTCTGTCTTAAACGGTGCAATGATGCTGATGTTCGGCGTTGTGCTTGTTAAGCTTATAGGCGCATTGTTTAAAATTCCTCTCACCGATATGCTCGGTGCGACAGGCAGAGGATATTTCAACTCCGCTTATGAAGTTTATACACCGATTTTTGCAATTTCAATGGCAGGTCTTCCCGTTGCAGTTTCAAGAATGGTTGCGGAAAATGTTGCTCTCAATAAACACAGAGAAGCAAGAATGGTTTTCAACGTTTCAAAGCGTATATTCATTCTTGTGGGTATTGCAGGCACGCTTGTGCTCCTTATTGCAGCATATCCCTATGCTCATTTTGTTGCGGGTATCAAGAGCCTTCCTGCCGTTTTGTGCGTTGCTCCGTCAATATTCTTCTGTTGCTTTATGTCGGCATACAGAGGTTATTACGAGGGTCTGCGTAACATGACTCCCACTGCGATTTCTCAGGTTATCGAAGCACTCGGTAAGCTTCTTATCGGTCTTGCACTTGCAAAAATCGTTATCTCAATCGGTATGAATCAGTATGAGGCAGGTATGCTTGCAACGGGCAATGTTTCCGCTACGGTTTTCGGAAACACCGTCACAAGTGACACGGAAGCAAACAGCATCATCATTCCCTGGGCTGCTGCGGGTGCGGTAATGGGCGTAACAGTCGGTTCCGTTGCCAGCACGGTGTTCCTTATGATTTGCCATAAAATCAAGGGCGACGGATTCACCCGCGTTCAGCTTGTTAATTCCCCGAAATCGGCTCCTTCGGATTTTCTTGCCAAGGAAATGATAAAAATTGCAATCCCCATGGTTATAAGTGCTCTTGTTCTTAACATAACGAATCTTGTTGACACAATGACCATTCAGTCAAGAATTCTTTCCGCACTCAATTCGGATTTTGATACGGTTATGCAGATGCATTCCGAATCTTTCAATGAGGCTGTCAGACTTTCAAGACTCAACCTGAATGATCTGAAAGAAGTCAAGAGCTATCTCTGGGGAGCTTACGGCATGGCACTCGACTTCAAGAATCTTGTTCCCACAATCACCATTCAGCTCGGCGTAAGCGCATTGCCCGCTCTTGCTGCTGCATGGGCAGTTAAGGATAAGGTTTCAACAAAATCAACAATTGAAACCGTTATACGAATCGGTATGCTTATTGCTCTGCCTGCGGGTATCGGCATGGCGGCTCTTGCAGAACCCATTCTCAATATCATCTATGCAAGAGGCTCAAGCTCCGATGCCGTTTCAATCGTAACTCCCATTCTTATGGCATACGGCTTTGCAACTCCCATAATGGCAATTTCAACTCCCACAACAAATATGCTTCAGGCAATCGGCAGAACGGATATTCCCGTTAAATCCGTTGTTGTAGGTGCGATAGTGAAGATTATCTGTAACTTTGTTCTTGTCGGCAATCCCAAAATCAACATCTACGGTGCGGTTGCAGGTACAATCCTCTTCTATGTTGTGATTGTTGTATGTAATCTTACATCTCTTCTTAAGATTTCAAAGGTTAAGGTTAACTGGGCATCTGTTTTCGTTAAGCCTCTGATTTGTGCGGTTCTCTGCGGTGTTACTGCTTATGCCGCAAACGGCCTTCTGACAACAATATTCCCCTCAGACCCCTCACAGAGTATCCTTAACATGGGAACAATATCTGCGGTTATTTCAATCGGCCTTGCGGTTATTGTGTATGCAATTTCGCTTCTTTTAATCAAAGGAATTGCCCGTGAAGACGTAATTGTTTTGCCAAAAGGAGAAAAAATTGCAAAAACCCTTGAAAAATATGGACTTTTAGGTTAAAATAGAAAAAGTGCCATTCGGGGGTAGTTCAAAATGACAGATTTTAAGTTCAAAGAACGCTATGATGTTAATGACCTTGTGGAGATTATGAGAATACTCAGAGCTCCCGGCGGATGTCCGTGGGATGCGGAGCAGACTCATGAAAGCATCAAGAAAAATCTTATCGAAGAAACCTACGAGGTAATCGAGGCGATCAATAAGAATGATAAAGAGCTTCTTTGCGAAGAGCTTGGCGACACGCTCATGCAGGTTGTGTTCCATGCCCAGATGGAAAAGGAAGCAGGAGCTTTTGATTTTGACGATGTTTCCGACGGCGTGTGCAAAAAACTGATTGAACGCCATCCCCATGTTTTTGGCGAGGTTGCAATTTCGGGTGTTGACGATGTTTTGACAAACTGGGATGCAATCAAAAGAAAAACCAAGGGTCAGAAAAGCACAACCGAATCAATGCAGAGTGTTCCCCGTGAACTTCCTGCTCTGATGAGGGCAACAAAGCTCCAGAAAAAGGCTGCCGATGTCGGCTTTGACTGGAATGATGTTTCGGGTGCTCTTGATAAGCTTGAAGAAGAGATTGCAGAGCTCCGTGCGGCGATTTCCAACGAAGACAAGGAAAACATGACCGAAGAATTGGGCGATGTTCTGTTTTCTGCGGTCAATGTTTCAAGATTCATCAAAACCGATGCGGAGGAGGCTTTAACAGCCGCCAGCGATAAATTTCTTTCAAGATTCACAACGGTTGAATCTCTCGCTAAGGAAAGAGAAATCGATATGAAATCCGCAGGTATAGCTGAACTTGATAAGCTTTGGGATGAAGCCAAGGTAAAATAATAACAATGTATATAAATACCAAGTGTATTTGTAAAATAGAAAACAAAAAGATTGGAGTACAAAAAAATGAATAAGACAGAACTTGTAAATGCTATTGCTAAGAATGAAGGCATCGAAAAGAAGTGTGCTGAAAAGGCAGTTAACGCTGTTGTAGCAGCTATCTCCGACGCTCTTGCAGCAGGTGAGAAGGTTCAGCTCATCGGTTTCGGTACTTTTGAAGTTCGTGAGCGCGCTGAAAAGCAGGCTCGCAACCCCAGAACAGGCGAAACAATCACTGTTGCAGCAACAAAGGTTCCCGCTTTCAAGGCAGGCGCTGCTCTCAAGGATAAGGTTTCAAAGTAATTTTATTCGGTTAATCGGGGTTGCTTATGCAGCCCCTTTTTTCTTAAGAGGGATTCAAAATGAGATTAGATAAGTATCTGAAGGTTTCGAGAATAATCAAAAGAAGAACTGTTGCCAATGATGCCTGCGATGCAAAGCATGTAACGGTTAACGGCAAGGTTGCCAGAGCGTCATATGACGTCAAGGTAGGGGATATAATCGAAATTACTTTCGGTGCAAACACAAACAAGTTTCAGGTGCTCAGTGTTTCCGAACATGCAACAAAGGAATCTGCAGCCCTGATGTTCAAACAATTATAATCATAAACAAGCCTCCGGAAGCATAAAGTTTATTAAATGCTTAAGGAGGTTTTTGTTATGGCAGAAGAAAGAAAAACGGCGGTTATGCCTCATAACATAGTACTGGAGGACAGAAAGCTTCTGACCGTTTCGGGAGTGTCTGATGTTGACAGCTTCGACGAGGAAACCGTTGTTGTTTTTACCGATATGGGTGAGCTTACGGTGAGAGGAGCGAATCTTCATATTAACCGTTTGAGCGTGGAGGTAGGAGAGCTTACGGTGGAAGGGGATATTTCCTCTTTATCATATTCCGACGATGCACCTAAAAGCGGCGGATTTTTCAGCAAGGTGTTCCGATAAATGGTTTATATTCAGGGTCTTGCCGAGCAGACACGGATATTTTTCTATGCATTGGGATTCGGTTTTATTCTCGGAATTCTTTATGATTTCTTTCGCACATTAAGGTTGATTATTTCGCAGTCAAAATACTTCGTGTTTATTATGGATATGCTTTATTTTACGGTGTGTGCATTTCTGACATTCTGTTTTGTTCTTGTTGCAGACAGCGGAAGAATCAGAGCTTATGTTGCGTTGGGAGAAATTCTGGGTTGGTTGATATATTACTTCTCATTCGGCTCGATTGCATTGAAAACAGCAAACGCTGTGGTAAGAGGAGTCAGAGCTTTTTGGAGGGCTGTTTTTAAACCGATAAAGCGGACTTTTTCAAAAATATGCAGAAAAACGGAAAAAATCGGCATATCCGGTAAAAAAATTATAAGAAAATCTGATAAAAAAACAAAATTTATCTTGCAAAAGTATGATAGTATAGTGTATAATCTTTACAGTTATATTAAGAATAGTGTTTTTAGTAATAAAGGAAAAGAAAAATGACTGCATTCAGAACTCAAAACAGAAAACACAGTATCATACTGGCGGTGCTCCTTTGTGCGTTGGTATGCTATTTTGTTGCAACCTTAATCAGTTTGCAGACCAAGGTTAATGCGGCTGAAAATAATGTTGCTGAGCTTGAAAGTCAATATCAGCAGCAGATTGATGAAAACACAGCTCTCAAGGAGATTATCGAAAACGGCGATGAAGCAGGTTATATTGAACGCATCGCAAGAGAACAGTACGGATATGCGAAACCCGACGAAAGAGTATATTACGATTCCGCATTGTCATAAAACCGAACTCGGTTAAAATATAGATTTTAATTTATTACGGAAGGATATTTATATTTTATGCAAATCGAAGAAGGCGCAATAGTAAGCGGAAAAGTAACGGGTTTAACAGATTTCGGAGCATTTGTTGAAATTGAAGGCGGCAAAACAGGTATGATACATATTTCAGAAGTTGCCGCAAACTATGTTAAGGATATCAAAGAACACCTTACCGTAGGTCAGGAAGTCAAAGCAAAGGTTATCTCTGTTTCTCCCGAAGGAAAAATCAGCCTTTCAATCAAAAAGCTTGTTGAACAGCCCAAAGAACCTGCTCAGAAGCCTCAGAGACCCATGAAGCCCAGAGGTGAAAGACGTCCTGCTCCCAATGTATGGAACGGTCAGAAGAGCAATGCTCCCGCTGCAGGCGAAAAGCAGTCTTTTGAAGACATGATGGCACGTTTCAAGCAGGTAAGTGATGAAAAAATGACTGACCTCAAAAGAGCAAGCGACTCCAAAAGAGGCAGTGGAGGTTATTCCCGCAGAGGTGTCAAGCAATAAAAATATCAAACGGGGGTATTATACCCCCGTTTTGGCATATTCGGAGTTTTTTGTATGCGTGAAATAAATGTTGAAAAAATCGAACAGGCAGTCCGTGATTTGTGCATAAAAGCAAACAAGCATCTTCCTTCAGACCTTGAAGAAAGAATATGCATATGTGCGGATTGCGAATGCGGCGAATTGCCCAAAAGTATAATGGAATCTCTTAAGGATAACATTGCGGCGGCAAAGGAGCTCGATATCCCCGTTTGTCAGGATACGGGTATGGCTGTTGTTTTTGTTGAAATCGGGCAGGATGTCCATATTGTCGGCGGAAGCTTTGAAGAAGCTGTAAACAACGGCGTTGCAAGGGGATACACAGAAGGATATCTTCGCTGCTCCGTTGTCAGAGACCCTCTTCGCAGGGTCAATACGGGCAACAACACTCCCGCTGTTATTCACACGAGAATCGTTGGCGGCGATAAAATAAAAATTACCGTTGCCCCCAAAGGCTTCGGCAGTGAAAATATGAGCTGCCTTAAGATGTTTACACCCTCCGCAACAAGGGAGGATATAATAAATTTCGTTGTCAGTGCCGCAAGACAGGCGGGCAGCAATCCTTGCCCACCCATGGTTTTGGGAGTTGGTATCGGAGGCACATTCGAGCAGTGTGCCCTGCTTGCAAAAACAGCACTTTGCAGAAATGTCAGCGAGCCTAACGGCGATGAATATTATTCAGCGATAGAAAGCGAAATTCTTGAAAAGGTTAATGCACTCGATATCGGACCTCAGGGCTTCGGCGGAAAAACAACTGCTCTTGCCGTTGCCGTTGAAGCAAGACCCACCCATATTGCGGGTCTGCCCGTTGCGGTCAATGTCGGATGCCATGTTACCCGTCATGCGACAGAAACGATTTAATTGTGACTTGTTTTTCATGAAATTATTAGAGATTTATTAATTTTATTAAAAAATCCTTAAAACCCCTTTACATTTTTTGTGCATTTATGCTACAATATATATGAAGTCAAAGACTTCAATAGCTATATAAAGGGGATGACTATATGAAAATCACAATTACAGGTCGCAAGTGCTCACCAAGAGAATCCTTCAAAGAACATGCAGAGAAGAAGCTCGCTAAAATTGAGCGCTTTTTCGGCTCCGATGCGGAGGCGAAAGTTACGGTAACTGTAGAAAAGTCATCACAGTCGGTTGAAATCACCGTCAACAACAACGGAATGATTTTCAGAGCTCAGGAAAGAGCCGAAAATATGAACGAGGCTCTTGACAAATGTGTTGACACCCTTATCAGGCAGATAAGAAAGAACAAGACCCGTATCGAAAAGAAGCTTCGTGCCGCAAGCTTTGATGCATTTGCAGGCGAAGCAGAGATTCCGGAAGAAGTTGAGTTTGAGCTTGTCAGAAAAAAGACAGTCAGCCTCAAGCCTCAGTCGGTTGAAGAAGCAATTCTTCAGATGAATCTTCTTGACCATCAGTTCTATGTGTTCCTTAATTCGGAGGATAACGGAGTAAGCGTTGTTTATAAGCGCAATGACGGAGGTTACGGTCTTATCTCACCTGAGATAGAATAAATCGCTCAACCGATTAATAACATCAGTTAATTATCGGCGGGAATCGCTTTCGGTTCCCGCTTGATTTATGTAACAGTAACCGCTGATTAAATCGCAATCACAATTCTCAACGGCTACTTTTCCGTCATAAACGCCCAAAATACTCGTTAATACACAAAGTATTGCCTGCGTTTTTTGACCTTTCTGACCAAAAACTATCTCGCTGATAATCGCAATCCGATTTAATCAGCGGTTACAATAGGAGAATCACATGAAAATTGATTTTGTAATACCCTGTCTTCTCGGAATGGAGTCGCTCATAGCGGGTGAACTCCGTGACCTCGGAGCAGAAAACGTTAATGCCGAAAACGGACGTGTTCTTTTCAGCGGCGATGAAAATATTCTTGCAAGAGTCAATATCTGTTCCCGTTTTGCGGAAAGAGTGCAGATTCTTGTGGGCAGCTTTGAAGCAAGAAGCTTTGAAGAGCTTTTTCAGGGTGCAAAAGCACTCGCATGGGAAGATTGGATCGGCTCGCTTGATGCATTTCCCGTGAAAGGGTATTCAATCAATTCTGTTCTTTTCAGCACCCGTGACTGTCAGGCGATTATAAAAAAAGCGGTTGTTGAAAGACTTAAATCAAAATATAAAATTGAATGGTTTGAAGAAACGGGACCCGTACATCAGATTCAGTTTTCAATCATGAAGGATAAGGTTTCGCTTCTTATTGATACATCGGGCATGGGGCTTCACAAAAGAGGCTATCGCCTTGATGCAAACGGTGCTCCGATTAAGGAAACCCTTGCGGCAGCTCTCTGCAGTCTGTCACATCTCAGACCGTATAACAAGCTTTATGACCCGATGTGCGGTTCGGGAACAATTCTTATCGAAGGCGCTCTTATGGCGGCAAATATCGCACCGGGACTCAACAGAAGATTTTCCGCTGAGAGATTCGGCGTTATTCCGAGAAATGTATGGGAAGAAGAAAGAGAAAGAGCAAGAAGTCTTGAAAGACCCTGCGATGATTTCATGGCTTACGGCTCAGATCTTGACCCAAAGGCTATTGAGATTGCCGGGGTGAATGCGGAAAGAGCGGGCGTTGCCGATAAAATAAGCTTCAAGGTTGCGGATGTTTCGAAGTTTTCTCCCGAAACGGAGAGAGGGACGTTAATCTGCAATCCACCCTACGGTGAAAGACTGCTTGACCTTAAGGAATGCGAAGCTATTTATAACACAATGGGTAAGGTCTTTGAGCAGAAAAAAGGCTGGTCATACAGCATAATCAGTCCCGATGAGGAGTTTGAAAAAGCCTTCGGAAGAAAGGCGGATAAACGAAGGAAGCTTTACAACGGCATGATTAAATGTCAGTTGTTTATGTATTACAAATAAATGTGAGGGGAAAGATATGAAACATATTTTTGTTATTAATCCTGCAGCAGGACAGGGAAAGGCTTTGGCTTTCATAAAGCCCAAAATCGAAGAAGTCTGCAAAAAGTATTCGCTCGAATACGAAATCCATATCACCGAAAAAAGCGGAGACGGCATTGAATATGTTAAAAACCGTGCAAGCAGCGGCGAGGAGCTTCGTTTTTATGCCTGCGGCGGCGACGGTACTCTTTATGAGGTAGTAAACGGTGCCTACGGTTTCAAAAATGTTCAGGTTGCCGTTATTCCTCTTGGTTCCGGAAATGATTTCATCCGTCTTTTCGGAACAAAAGAAGAGTTTATGAATCTTGATGATGTTGTAAACGGTGTTCCCGTTGAATTTGACCTCATCAAATGCGGCGATGAAATTGCAATCAATCAGTGCTCAATGGGTATGGATGCCGAGGTTTGCGCTATGCAGGGTAAACTGAAAAAGCTTCCTCTCGTAAGCGGCGAAGGAGCATATTATCTTGGCTGCCTATATGCAATTGCAAAGAAATTCAAGAACAGATTCACCTACAGCATTGATGACGGTGAACCCATATCAGACGATTATCTTTTCTGCTTCATCGGAAATTCAAGATGGTACGGCGGCGGATTCATGGCTGCACCTCTTGCACTTCCCGAAGACGGATTGCTTGATTTTGTTCTTGTTAAAGCAAATATGAGCAGAGCAAAACTTCTTACACTTCTCAATAAATATAAGAGAGGTGAGCATCTTGACTGGGATATCACCACATTCAGGAGAGGCAAAAAGCTTGTTATACACAGCGAAAATCCTGCGGCTGTTAATGTTGACGGTGAGTGTCAGTATGTAACCGATGCAAGCTTTGAAATTGTTGAAAAGGGTATGACTTATGTTGTTCCCGCAAAGTCAAAGTTTCTTGCAGACAGAGAAAAAAGACTTGCAGAAGGTAAATAAAAATGAGAATTTCCAATGAAATAAAGTTCAAGCCTGACGGTACACTCCGTATTATGCAGGTCAGCGACCCGCAGGATATGAAATATGTCCGTAAGGCAATGGTGAAGATGCTTGACACGGCTTATGACAAGCTGAAACCCGACCTCGTTGTGTTTACGGGCGACAATATTCTCGGCAATCATCTGCTTGATGCCCGATTCGGCACAAAGCAGATTGCAAGCGGCAAGGCGGCAACTCTGCAGATTATGAAGGAATCCATTCATCATATCTGTGCTCCTCTTGATAAAAGAGGAATTCCCTTTGCAATGATTTACGGCAATCATGATGATATGAATCTTGTGTCAAAGGATGAGCAGGCTGATATTTACCGCAGTTATAATATGAGTCTGCCCATGAATACCCGTAACGGCAGAGTGGATTGCGATACATACAATATTCCGATTCTCGGAAGTGAAAGCGGAAAGCCCGTTTTCAATCTCTATATGATGGACAGCGCATGGTATGATAAAAAAGAGGATAAATGCTATCAGGCAATAAAACCCGAAACTGTTGAATGGTATAAGCAGACTTCTGCAAAATTAACCGAAGAAAACGGCGGTAAACCCGTGCCATCTCTTCTTTTTGCTCATATACCTCTGCCTGCCATAACGAATCTTCTCGAGCAGTGCGGTCAGAATGATATCGGCGCATTGAAAACCGAGAGGGGTTGGTACAGACTCCGACCCGATATTGCAAGAGGTTCAATGAAGGAATACCCCTGCATTCTCAAAGAGGATAACGGTCTTTTCGATGCCGTGCTTGAATGCGGAGATGTGAAGGGAATTGTTTCGGGTCATGACCACAGAAACTGTTTTGAAGGAAAATACAAGGGTGTTGATTTTATCCAGACATCATGCGCATCCTTCCGTTGCTACGGCGATGAAAACAGGGGAGTAAGAGTGTTTGACATTAACGAATATGACCCTGAAAACTATATGAC
>JAZSCL010000077.1:0-14161 GCA_045602905.1 Acutalibacteraceae bacterium | reverse complement strand
CTCAACCCCGCCTTATGGTTACGGGTTATACCGTTGAAAATGATAGTATCATTCCCGGCGAAAGCAGATATGTGAGCATCACAATCAAAAACACAAGTCCGTCAAAGTCGGTAAGCAACATAAAGCTTTCACTTGCCGATGAAAGCGGTGAACTCAAAACGGATGGTATGGGCACCGCTTATGTCAAAAACATTTCAGCAAACGGCACTTATGTATGGACTGTCGGATTAACTGCTGTTCACACGGCAAAAACGGGCGAACATCCGCTGACACTCTCAATGGAATATGAGGACTCAAATCATTCGGGTTATTCTGCAAGCGATACCATCAGAGTCAATATCAAACAAAGCGTGATGCTGAAATACGATTCCGCAAGACTGCCGTCAAAATCAATTCAAGGCGAAACAGTAACTGCTAGTATAAATCTGATGAATACGGGCAAAAGCACAATTCATAACGCAATGATTGATGTTGATGTCAAAGGGCTTGACAGCGGCGGAACGGTTCTTGTCGGTGAAATTCCGCAGAGCGAAAGCAAAACTGGAAGCGTTAATCTTCGTGTCAGCAATGAAATTCTCGGCAAGGTCGAAGGTACAATCACGATAAGCTATGAAGATGACTTCGGCGAAACTTATACCGAAACAGTCAATGTTTCAACTGTTATCGAAGAAAAAGTTGTCAAAGCTGATACTGAAGAAGAGGAAGAAAAGAAAAATCCTCTTTGGTGGCTGTTTATGCTAATCGGTGCAATTATCGGTGGTGCTCTCGGTTTCGGAATACCGCATGCAATCCGTTCAAACAAACAGCGCAAAGAAGATGAAAAGAGATTGTGATGATCGCAGAAAATAAGCATTTCTAACTTCTGAGAATCAGGTTCATTCTGTAATAAAAACATAAAATAGAGAAGTCTTACAACTTGTTTTAAACATTTGTAAGGCTTCTTTTGTTTTGTATGTAATGATTTGATGCTTGGAAGCGCTGATATATAAGGGCAATTTTGCGGATTATTTGAATCTGAATATAAGATGACCTTGATGGCGAAAAACGAGGTTTGTTCATTACATAACTTAAAAACTACACATAAAGGAATTTAGCAAGGGCAAATTCTTCAGTTTGAGTTTGCTGTAAATGTCAAAAGGCGTATCCAAACTGAATATGCCTTATTCTCATGCCTAAATAGTTGTAATTCTGCACAAATACAAATGTCGAGTTTTGTCAAAAAAGTAGAAACTTCAAAAAAGTTTCAATTTTTTCGAATTTTTTGCGTAACATTTTATGATTTTTGTCATATATATATGAATTCATTTTCTGTTAATACGAGGAGGTAAATATGTTTAAAAGCAAAGTGGGATTTGAAAATCAAACCTTAATTTTTCCAAGTGGACAATTGAGCAAAACAGATATTATGAAAGAAATGAAAAAAGATAATGGATTAACAATTCATTTTGGTGTTAATAGTCAAAAACAGGTTGAAGCAAGAATGCAACCTGCTTCTTATGATATCTCACCTTCCTTTATTGCTATGTCAACAAAGTGCGGTATGTTAGAAAAAATCTATAAACGAAAATCTCAATATATAGACAGTTATTACATTTATGTGAAGCCAAAAGACACAGTTCTAATAGTAAGTAACGAGTTTATTTGTTTACCAAACTACATTACAGGGTATTTAACTTCCCGAGTTTCAAATGTATCCTTAGGTTTTGGACATATTAGCACAACAATTGATCCTAATTGGAAAGGTGCAATATTAATTGGTCTTAGCAATCCAACTAATCAACCAATAAAAATAAATGTGGGAGAAGCTACCGTTGAAGATGCAACAGGCAAAGCAACTAATTTAAACAATAAAACATCTCTTGCAACATTAACTTTTCATTACTTGAGTTCGCCAATTGATATAGATGAACAAAAAAGAAAAAGTATGCGAACAGATTTACTTAACAAAGCAAAATACACTAATAAATTAGGGGTAAAGGCAAAAATCAACAAATTCTTTATGGTAAAAAGAAAGAAACTTACAAATTACTTCTTCGAATACCTTGAAGCTCATGAAGAAGAAATGTTAACACAAGTAGGTTGGTCAGCTTTTCTAGAACGTTTTAGCAAACTTAATATAAAGCAAGACTATATGTCAAAACCAGACAACTATATTAAACGTAAGCCCGATGTTTCTGACTTTATAATTAAAGAAAATATTTTTAACAGAGCCAGACATTTTATTTTGTGTCATAAAACTTCAGCAGGTATATTTGGAGTTATAATAGCCGCTTTTGTGTTAACAATTTTATATGTTAATGGTATTTTACCTAAAGAAATATATTCAGCATTTTTTGAATTAATATCATTTAAATAAGGAGTAATCTAATGAATGCAATTACTATAGAAAAAAGAGAAAATATTGTAAATATCATGTCACAAAACGAGGAGTTTATTATTGTTGGTCTTACAGGTAGAATAGGTTCTGGTTGTTCTGAAGCAGCGCAGGTGTTTGGATCGACGTTTCAAGAACTTGAGTTGCCTTGGATTCAGCCGGGTGCCTATGGTTTTAAAGGGGACTCAGAACGCGATAGAAGAATTTTACAAAGATACGCGGGAGCACATTGGCTAAAATTCGATATAATAAAAACACGAACAATCATCTCTACATTTTTACTTGAAAATCTTGACAAATTATCAGAGCATCTTGGTCAAAATAATCTTAAAGATGAATTACATAAAACATTATTAGAAAAAGTTGATAAATTTACGCCCTATCTGTTTACTTTAAATAAAAGTGATGACACATCAGAAGAAAAGTTGAACGATATGTTATTTAGAAAACTTAAATTCTTAACAGATAACAGCAACAATCTATTTAATTCATTGAAAAAAGATTTTTTAGAGTTAGCCAAATCCATTGAAAATGAAAACATGGAAAATGGTTTGCTACTTTGTTGTACTAATGCTTGCAATGCTTTAGGTGAGTTGTACGAGTATGTTGACAAAAATAATTGTATGTCAGAACGTAGCAAATATCTAACCGAAATTGAAGAAATACTTGGTGAAATTTCAAAAATTGCAGAAAATGAAATAATAAAGAATAAAACCAATTTTTGGGGCGAAATAAGTAAGATTAATAAATTTTTGGATGAAAATTCTTTAGACAAAAGTTTAGGCGAAAATGACAATGAAAAGCTTGAACGATTTAAACGATTTGTATTTGCTCATAATATAATGCCTGATTTAGGCGATGCATTGCATGATTATATTGTAAGTAAAGGGATATCATTTACCAAGTTGTTTCAAAAGTTTGGCAATAGTATACGTAAATATGGAAATATAAAATTTGAAAATGATAATAACGGAGATGATAACAATCTTAAGGGAGCTCCAGATGTATTCGAAATACCTAGAAAAATTGTTCAATTTATAAAAGTTTTGCGTCATCCATTTTCCGAAAATAGATGTAGGCCTGTTCGTATAGTGATTGATTCAATAAAAAATGTTTTTGAAGCAACTTATCTGAGACAGCGCTATTCTTCATTCTATCTGTTTGCAATTTCCGCAGATGAAGAAATCAGAAAGAACAGATTGTTAAACAATCCCCAAAAAAGATTGACTATGCGAGATATTCAATTTATTGATTGGAATGAATATTCATCCGAAGGCTGCAAGATCTATCAAAAAGGAAAAAACAAAAAAGATGGAATTGAATATGAGTTTTACAAACATATTACAGAACATGGAATTAATGGTGAGATTAAAAACGATGAAAAAAAGCTGTTTTTACATGATGCTGTAAGAGAGTATGCCTACGAAAACAAATTACAGCAATTTTATCTTCAGGATGTCGCTGCAAGTATAGAAAATGCGGATGTTTTTATATCAAATAACCACAATGATGGAATCCCCAAAAATATTGATTTACGTTGGGAAATAGTTCGTAATGTATGCTTGATAATGTTTCCGGGCCTTGTTATGCCTACACCAATAGAACGCTGCATGCAAATTGCTTTTGCTGCAAAATGCAATTCAGGGTGTTTGTCCAGACAAGTCGGGGCTGTAGTAACAGATAAAGAATATAATATTCTATCAATAGGTTGGAACGATGTTCCTTGTGGTGATATTTCATGTTCACAAAAAAATTTGGTGGATTTATGTAAATGGGAAGACAAGACAGCTTATTCAAAATACGAGTTGGAAAATCGTGAGTTCAGAGAACGAATTTCAAAATTTAACTATAGGAATGGTAATTTATCAAGACTTTTAAGGGGGCTTCCCTTAAGATACTGTTTTAAAGATATTCATATGGAAGGTAAAAATCCAATGAGGTCTCGCTCTATGCATGCTGAAGAAAAAGCTCTTGCAACTTGTAGCAATGAATGCGAAGGAGGTTTTCTGTTTACAACATCAAGCCCTTGTGAAATGTGTTCTAAGAATGCCAAAAATCATAAAATCAAAAAAATATTTTATATTGAATTGTATCCAGGCATTTCAGAAAGTCAATATAGTACATCCGGTGATCCGAGCAATGTTGCAAAGCACATTCTTTTTACTGGAGCAATTGGACGTGCCTATATGCAAATGTATACTCCTATTATGCCACAAAAGGATATTCTTGATTTATTAGGAATATATAATGAGTGTTGGCCAGGAAAATAATTTTAATTATATAGGTGATTTGTTTAGATAAATAACATAAAAAATCGTTGACAAAAATATATATGTGTCGTAAAATTAACCTGTCAATTACATTTTATACCAAACGATTATTAGTGAAAGGAGTTGTTTGAATATGAAAACCGCTGCAATATATGCCCGATACAGTTCTCATAAGCAGAGAGAGGAAAGCATCGAAGAACAGGTTGATGAATGCAGAGAATACGCTCTTCAGAATGATATGAATGTTGTTGAAGTTTATTCGGATTCTGCTATCAGCGGCAAAACTGAAAACCGTGACGGTTGGCAGAGAATGATGAGTGATGCCAAACTGAAAAAGTTTGAAGTGCTTCTTGTTTATACCATTGACCGAATGGGCAGAGATCGATATGCGCTTGCCGTTGCAAAGAAAGCATTGAGAGATTGCGGTGTTTCAATGATTCCTATCAAACAACCGGTAATCGAAGGTCCAGAAAGCATTATTCTTGATTCGCTTATGGAGGGTTTAGCAGAATACTATAACGCTGACCTTGCACGAAAAGTTGACAGGGGTATGAGCGATAATGCAAGAAAGTGTCTTGCCAACGGAAGTAAACCGCCGCTTGGTTACGCTGTTGACCCGGTAACAAAAACATATATTATTGATGAGTCAGGAGCAGAAATCGTAAGGTTTATTTTCCAATCGTATCTTGACGGAATGCAGATAAAAGAAATTGTTGCTGAATGCAAAAACCGTTGTTATAAAAATTCTAACGGCAAACCGATTGATAACAATGTTATCAGCAGAATGCTCCGAAATATCAAATATACGGGTGTTTATAAGTGGAAGGACATCGAAGTCCCTGACGGTATGCCAAGAATTATTAGCGATTACACATATCATCAGACACAGTTGAAATTGGCACAAAAAGCACACACGAATGCTCACGGTAAAGCAAAAAGAGAATATTTGCTTTCTGATAAAGTGTTCTGTGGCAATTGCGGTGAAGCCTGGGTCGGTGAATCGGGATATTCCGCAACCGGTGCATTTTATACATATTACAAATGTCGCAAGGCAAAGGTGAGAAAATGTAAATACAAAGCAATAAGTCAGGAAAAACTTGAAAATCAGGTTTATGAAATGCTGATGTTCAAACTGTTCCCGAATGAAGAAGCAATAAGAGCATATGTTGATTTTTATGTTGAGAAGAAATCGAATGACAGTTATGAACAAAAACAGATTGCGCAATATGAAAAACAACTGAAATCGGTACAAAAGAAAATCGACAATATTATGATGGCTGTTATGCAGGGAATAGGAATTGAAACCGCAAAAGATTATCTTGCTCCGCTGGAAGAAGATAAAAAGCAGCTTAACAAGTTAATTGACCAAGCAAAACACAGTGTTAAAATTTTGGACAAGGAAAGACTTTTTAATATCATTAACAGTTGGCTTGATATTGCTTCGCTGATTGCAATGTCAAAACAGCTTGAACCTGATTCGGACAGTTATGATTCAGATGATAAAAGAGCAAAGCTTTATTATCGGCATATGAGGGCAGTTCTGAAAAGTCCCATTTTACAAAAGGTTTATATTTACTACGGTGATGACGGAAATCCCGACCCGAAGGTTAAAATAGGCATAGATATTTCAAAAGGTTCAGAATCAAGTAGCAATGAAAGTACCCATTCCGCTTCAGACGAAAGAATTACAGATTCGTTCGATTTGAAAAGCGACAGGGTCACCAAAGTAAAACACTCAGATTTTATCTGGGTGTTTTTTCTTTTATAAAAACTGTTGCATAATTTTTTTCTTCTGGTAAACTTAATATATCACCTTTGGGAGGTATTGATATGAAAAAGATAAAAATAGGAATTTTCGGTGCGGGAAGAGGCATTGACATCGCGGAAAATCTTTCGCTTATCAAAGACTGTGAAATCGTTTCCGTTTGTGATTTTAACCGCAAAAGACTGAACGAAGGTATCGAAAAGCTTGGTATCGCCGTTGAAGCATTTGATAATTTTGACGATTTTATTAAGCAGGGTCCGGATGCGGTTGTACTTGCAAACTATTTTCACGAGCACGCTCCCTATGCTGTAAAATGCTTCGAAAAAGGCATTCACGTTTTCTCGGAATGCATCAGTAACGGTACAATGGCAGAAGGCGTTGAGCTTATCCGTGCCTTTGAAAAAAGCAATTCAATCTATATGATTGCAGAAAACTATCCTCAGATGATTTTTAACCGTGAAATGAAAAGGGTCTGCGATAACGGCACATTGGGTAAAATAATCTATGCAGAAGGTGAATATAATCATCCCTATGCTCCCGATGATATTGATTTCAACAAGGGTTATGTTTATTTCGTCAATCATTGGAGAAATCTTCTTCCCCGTTCGTATTATATAACCCACTCCCTCGCTCCTCTTATGTGGTCAACGGGTGCAACTCCCGTAAGGGTCAGTGCAACACCCGTTTTTTCACCGATTAAAGAAAAAATAACCGCCCGAAGAGTGGGCGACAGAGCCGCAATCATCACAACCCTTAACGATAACGACTCCGTTTTCAGAATTACGGGTTGCGGGGCTTTCGGTGCGCATCATAACGCCTACCGTCTTTGCGGCGAAAACGGTCAGATTGAAAATCTCCGAGGAATGGGCGATAAGGTTATGCTCAGATACAACCAATGGACAATTCCCGAGGGTATGGAAGAGATTAATCTCTATGACCCCGAATGGAATGACAAAGATGAGGATTTAATAATCCGAAGCGGTCATGGCGGCGGAGACTACATAATTGCAAGAATGTTTATAGACTGCATCAAAGAAAACAGACAGCCTGAGCATCCCTACGATATCCATTCTGCGGTTGCCATGGCATCCACTGCCATTCTTGCGCACCGTTCCATTCTTAACGGCGGAAAGCCTTATGATATCCCTGATTTCCGTCTTGAAGAATGCCGTAAAGAATATGAAAACGACAGGCAGACGCCATTCTTCGGCACAGACGGAAGCAAGCCGAATATACCCTGCTGCTCAAAACCCGATTTCAGTCCTTCGGAAGAGCAAATCAGAAAAATGGATGAACTTCTTAACCGCTGATATCATACTTTTTGTAACAAATATTACGCAATTGTTAAAAATTATTACAATATTCTCTTTTTTCTTTACGAGAAATATAACCAATGTTTTTGTTGTATAATGAAAATTAAGGGGTAAACTATTTTCAAGAGGGATAAAGGAATGAAAAAAATAACTGTAATAATTTCATTAATTGTTGCTTTTGCCGTTTTAATGACGGTTATGACTTCGTGTGATACAAATTCTTCATCGAAAAAGCCTGAGCCGTCAGGTCAGGGAGGATATGACATTGAAGCATCATCTTCCGAGATTGCAAGCACAACAGATAAAGCAGCTTTGTCAACTCCGAAGTACAACCAAGAGGACAAGCTCATTGCGTTAACCTTTGACGATGGTCCGAATTCTGTTACAACAAACAAAATCCTTGATATTCTTGAAGAAAACAATTCTGTGGGGACTTTTTTTGTTGTCGGCTATAACATTCCGAACAATTCCGAAACAATCAAGCGTGCAGCAGCTATGGGATGCGAAATCGGAAACCATTCCGACGGTCACAAAACCCTTACCAAATGCACCGAATCCGAGCTGCGTTATCAGGTTGATGCCGCCAATAAAAAGCTTGCAGATATAATCGGAACTCAGCCTTCACTTTTCCGTGTGCCGGGCGGTGCATATAAGGGAATCGAAACGGATATCGGAATGCCGATTATCCAGTGGTGCATAGACACCGAAGACTGGAAATTCAAGGATGCATCACATAAGGAAAGAACTCCCGAAGAGCGTGATGCGGATCTTAAAAAAATTGCAGACCGTGTTATTTCCGAAGCAAAAAGCGGAGATATCATTCTTCTTCACGATATTTATAATTTCACTGCCGACCTGACGGATTTGATTGTAAAAGGTCTCGTTGAGAACGGTTTCAAGCTTGTTACCGTCACCGAATTGTTTGACGCATTCGGCGTTGAGCTTGAAAAGGGCGTTGTTTACCGCAGTGCACACAAACCCATTCCCACCACAACGGTTGAAAACGGCAGTTATATTATCGCAAGCAAATACGATTCCGTTAACATCCGTGTTGAGCCTTCTCTTGAATCGGAAATCATAACATCGGTTCCGAATAAAACACTGGTTACGGTTAAAAAAGCCGTTCCGAAATGGGCATATGTTGATTTTGAAGGCGGAAGCGGATGGGTAAGCGCTGCTTTTCTTGTAAAACAATAAAACCAACGGATATCTCTCTTAACGGATGAGATGTCCGTTTTTATTGCATTTAGCCAAATACAGGCTTGATATTCACAAAAAATTTTCAAATAAATTTATTATAATATGTTAACTTTTAAGGAAATCTGTGTTATAATATCGAATAAGCGACTATTTTAATGTTAAGCGTTATTTTAGATATATGTAGGTGATTTTTTGGGCGGCAACAGGAAATTCGGCTCGGATAAATACGAAGATATAACGAGCTACAGCACGCCGAAAGGCTTTAAAAATAAAATAAGTCATTTCATGAAATATAAGTTCAAGCCCTTTTTCATGAAAAATCAGAAAAGAAATCTCAAGGCTATTCTCAGTATAGTTATCTGCCTTGTGCTTGTTGTTTCGGCGGCAGGCGGCGCATATCTGAGAAAGATGTTTTCTCTTATCAACGTTAATTCGGGCGCAACGGGTGATCCCGACGCAACCTTTGTTGAAGAGGATGAACCCGATGAAAGCATGACCTTCAACACCATCTCCGACATAGAAAGCTCCAATTCAATCAAAGACCTTCTTCGCTCATGGGCAACCAACAACGGCGAAAAAATTTACAACAAGAAGGTTATCAACGTTCTTCTTATCGGCGAGGACAGCGAGGGCGGTTCTCACCGTTCCGACTCAACGATGCTTGTTTCGGTCAACACCAAAACAAAAAAAATAACCATAACCTCTTTCCTTCGTGACTCCTATTCCTACATGGAAATCAATGGCAAAGAACGCTTCGACAAAATGAACCACTCCTATGCATGGGGCGGCGCTGCAAAGCTGATGGAAGTTATCTCAGATAACTACAAGGTCAGAATTGATTACTATGTTTCAATCGACTACGAATCATTTGTTGCAGTCATTGATGCTCTCGGCGGCGTTTCCGTTCCCATTACCGAAGCGGAAGCAAGATTCATGAACCGCACAACAAGAGTCAAGGGCTTCTCCGCAGGCGAAAGCGTTCATCTTAACGGCACTCAGGCTCTTGTTTACGCAAGAATCAGAAAGCTTGACAGCGAGGTTGAAAGAACAAGACGTCAGCGTGAGCTTATCAGCTCCGTTGTAAGAAATGTCAAGGCATCCTCTCTCGCCGACCTCGATAATGCAATTGAAACCTTCCTTCCCTATGTTACAACAAATATGCCGTCAACCCAGATACTCAAGTACGGCACACAGGCTTTGAGCGAAGGCTGGCTTAAATACGATATCGTGAGCATGGTTGAACCTGCAGAAGAGTTCCGCTACGGTGTTGACAGCTTCAGAACTTACACAGGCAATCTGTTTGTCTGGATTGTTGACTATATCAGAGCCGCAAGACAGCTTCAGCTTGCTCTTTATAACCAGACCAATATCGAAATCAATCCCGAAACCCATGTTTCCGCAATCGCACTTGCAAAGGGCTCTTCATCGGGTCACTATGAGGGCGAATACAGCGATGTTGTTCCCGATTACGACATAAATTCAACCGATGAATCAACAACCGAGTATCTTACCGACCAATACGGAAATCCGATTTATCTCGAGGAATCCACGACGGAAATGCTCACAGACCAATACGGAAATCCGATTAATTATCCCTCGGAAACAACAACGGAGAATTCAAATTTCTTCAGTGACTTCACCTCTCCTTGGGGAAAAGACGAAGAAGAAACAACCGCAAGAAGATTCCCGTTCTGGAGCAGAGACGAAGAAACCACAACCGAAGCCTCCGAATGGACCACAGAATATACCACCGGATATTACGGAGACCAGCTCAATGAATATCCGTCAACCACCGTTAATCACGACAACCTTTTCGGCTACACTTCAGACAGCCGTTACAATTAAATTCAGACAGCAAAAAAGGCTTGAACAGTTTTAAACCGTTCAAGCCTTTAATTTGTTTGTTTTATGCTTTGACTTCTTCTTTATTCTCTTCTGCTGTTTCTTTTTCTGCAGCCTTTTCTGAAAGAGCCTTAGCCATCATTTCATGGATAACTTCGATATCTGTGCCTTTTTCAACAAGCTCGAAGTATTCTTCTGCAGGAATACCGCCAACAAAGCACTGCTTATATTTAACATCAATACCCTTGACTGCAAGGAGAATGTTGATGCCGAGAAGAAGTGCGAGCGCTCCGATATAAACAAAGATTCCGAAGCCGATTTTACCGCTTATAAATTCGGGGAATACGCCGTTGATTCCGTTTGCAAAAATGTTGAAGAAAACAGCTGAACCTGCTGCAAGAAGAATTGCAATTGAGTTGAGAGTTATGTTTCTTACATTACCGAGACGTCCGCATGCCAGAGTAAGCATCACAAGGCTTACAATAACAAAAACGAGCGAAAGAAGGATGCAAGCCAATGCGCCGAGATAACCGATGAAGCTTGTTCCTACAAGGGGAGAGCCTATCATTGTGAAAAGACCGTCAAAATCAAGCGAAGAAACAATGTTATAAATTTCAATCGCATTTATGTTTTTGGTTGTTGCTTCAATAAACGGACCGCTGTAGCTTACGCTGCAGAGAGGAAGAAGAAGAGTTGCAATGGGAAGAATCGAAAGAATAATTCTGACTATTGTAAGCTTTGAGCCTACAAAGGCAGCCTTGAGTCTGTCAATTCTCTTCTGAAGTCTTGCGTGCTCTGCTTCGGCAGCATCGGCTTCCTTAAGAAGTCTTTCTTCCATTCCGTAATAAACAAGGTTTACACCACAAGCGGGGCAGTTGGGTTTCCAATCCAATATAGTAAGCTTCCTTCCGCACTTGGGACAATTAGCCATTTTATTTCCTCCAGACATATATTTGGTTATATTAAATTTTAACATATAAATACATTTAAATCAATTGTAAACAATTACTAAAATGAAATCGTTTTTTTCGGTCATTATGACTATGTGAGTCCGCCGTCGGCCGTGATAACCTGTGCGGTAACATAATCGGAATCTTCCGATGCAAGAAATGACACAACGCCCGCTATCTCTTCGGGAGTGCCGAATCTTCCCATTGGTATTTCATCGGCAAAGCTCTGTTTATCCTCTGCGGAAAGATTTGCGTTCATTTTGGTTTCAATTGCGCCGGGTGCAACGCAGTTAACCTGCACATTGCTCGGAGCAAGCTCCCTCGCAAGAGCCTTTGTCAGCCCGATAACCGCCGCCTTCGTTGCGGAATAAACGGTTTCGCATGAAGCACCGTATACACCCCACATAGAAGAAACATTGATTATCTTTCCCTTTTTCTGAGAAACCATAAACGGCACCGCACACTGACAGCAGTTGAATACACCTTTGAAATTAACATTATTTATTCTGTCAAACTCTTCTTCGGTGATATCCGTAAAAAGCTTTTGCTGAGCCATACCCGCATTATTGACAAGCACAGAAACGCCGCCGAAAACCTCGGTGGCGTCTGCAAAAATTTCTTTGATTTTTACTCTGTCGGAAACATCGGCACGATATATCTTATAGTCCGCTCCGATTCCGGAAAGCTTTTCTGAAAGCTCACCTATCCCCTTTTCATCTGAGCAATAACAAGCGGCAATTGCAAATCCGTCTTTGGCAAGACGAAAAGCAATCGCACTGCCTATTCCGCCCGATGCGCCCGTTATCAAAGCACATTTTTTCATGGTGTAATAAGAGTGTTGGGGTCAAAGTTTTCGCCCATTGTCGAGGTCAAGTCAAGATAACCCGAGGGAACTCTGAGCTTGGATTTATCCGCACCTTTTTTGATGCTTCTGATTTCAAGAATCGTTACATTGCCGTTTCCGTCATCAACTTCTATTCTCTTGAGTTCGTCGTTCTTATAGAAACGCTTGATGTTCTGTCCCTCTGACTCATAGAAATCGACCTCGTAAGTTACGCCGTCAATTTCTATCTGACCGCTCTTGATATAATTGGAATCTATCTCCTCTTCAAGAACTTCGGGAGGAACAACGGCTGCTTCGCCAATCTGATCTGCGGTCACTTTGAAATACGCCTTCATTGCAGGAACAACAAGATAGCATTCGTTGTTTATAACAATGGTTTCGGTGTTTACAACGCCTGTATCCTCAAAGGGAATTCGAACATTCATATAAACATCTTCGCCGTCTTTTGTCAGATAAACAGGAACGGATTCCTTTTTTCCGTTATAATCGGCTTTAAGAACATAGTCAACAGTATATGATTCGCCCTTGAGGATCTCGGTAACTTCGTCATCTTTTCTGACGGGTTTACCTTCATTATCCACTTCAATGTTTGTAATTTCTTCAACTTCTTCTTCAGGAATAGGCTCATCAGAAATTTCAAACTCAGGCTCTGTTACGGTTTCTTCTATAACATTCTCCTTGAATGCCTCGGGGTCTGAATATTCTTCAAAGAATGACTGCTGTTCGGGAGTGAGCGTTGTGGGAGCGGTTTTGAACACTCTTGTTGTGGAAACAACAACATCTTTGTGGGCAACCGTAACCTTATTGCCGTCGGTGTTATAATAATAGTATTCTGTTTCGCCGTCGGTCTTTGTTACAGACTGAACATCGTGCTGAGCTCCGTAAGAATCGGTAACATAAACCTTGCTTTCAACTACCCATTCTCCATCATTTTCAAGTTTTTTACATGAAGCAAAGCCGGCAAGCATCGCAAAAACAAGAATAATGGCTGTTATATTTCTTTTCATTATGTTCTCCTCCACAACGGTAAAACCGTTGTTCATTAATGTATACTTTAATAAGCAACAACACATAAGTCTGAAATGCAATAATATCACGCACATCCGGACATTTTTCTCTTTGCCATACGCTCGTATGCCTGCATCGAAGAAATGCCCGACTGCACGCAATCTATTGCATTTCAGATGCAAGGCAGTTTTGAAAGAGCAGATTTTTGTCTCGGCAAGGCGGAAAGATGCCTTTCAAAACCTTATGGCTTGTTGTTCATTAAAGTATATTCTATAGAATAGCCTATTTTTGAAACAAAATCAAGTATTGATTTATAATAATTGTTAACCAAATTGTAAACAATTTATAAAACAGGAAAAAGAAAAATCAAAATCAAGAAAAAATTTCAAAAACTCTTGCAAAAAATCCGCTTATCTATTATAATAGTTTGCAGATTTCAATTTCATATCCGCTACTATGGCTCAGTTGGTAGAGCAGCGCATTCGTAATGCGCAGGCCGTCGGTTCGAGTCCGACTAGTAGCTCCAGAAATCCTGAATGCGGCAGCGTTCAGGATTTTTACTTATTGCCTATTACCTCTTCACTATTACCTCATA
>JAZSCL010000076.1:0-4983 GCA_045602905.1 Acutalibacteraceae bacterium | reverse complement strand
AACAAAGTTTGCCCCTTTAAGAGCCTTTTTGCGGTTCTCAACACCCAGATACTTCTTTACCTTCGCCTTATTTCCGTTGATAACCTTATTCAAGCGAGTAATCAGCATATAGGAGTCTTCAAGTCTTTCTCCGTCAATGTCATAAAGAGCAATTTCCACATCCTTAAAGCATTCGCACATAAGTGTATCGCCAAGGACTTTTTTGACAAACACGCTGCTACCAGCACCCATAAATGTAATCTTCATTTGTACAGCCTCCGTTTTTGATAATAATAATTATACCACAATCAACAAAATATTACAATACTCTTTCAACAAAAACATTAAGGAAGTTACTATATGATCACAATCATAAATAAAATAGATGAATCTCTATATTTTTTAAAGATTTTTTGCAAAACCCCTTGAAATATTATTTGAAATGTGATATAATATTGCACGTTGATTGAAAGATCACACAAATTTCATACGGAGCGGTATCGAAGAGGTCATAACGGGGCTGACTCGAAAGGTAGACGAGCTTATCACTTGATGAGTCGCGAAAGCTCTTGTTTCCTCGCAATATCTCTCAAATGCTTCATTTTTCTTGAATTTTGGATGAATGCATTTTCCCATCGGCCTTGCAAAAGCCGTGCAAAATTCAAACTTAACTTAATACGGAGAGATATCGAAGTGGTCATAACGGGGCTGACTCGAAATCAGTTTGCGCTCACGCGCACGAGGGTTCGAATCCCTCTCTCTCCGCCAAACAGACCGCAGTTCTCACGAATTGCGGTCTGAATTTTGTCTATAACAGTTTCAAATATAATAAATTATTGGAGCAAAATCATGAGTGTTAACAAAGAAATGCTCGGCACGGCGCCGATCGGTAAGCTGTTGTTCAAATTGGCAGTTCCGACGGTGGTAGCCCAGCTTATCAATATGCTATACAACATCGTTGACCGCATTTATATCGGTCACATGCCGGGTGACGGAAGCCTTGCGCTGACGGGTGTCGGCGTATGTATGCCGATCATTATGATCATCTCGGCCTTTGCGGCGCTGATTGCCTCGGGCGGTGCGCCCAAGGCATCGATCTCCATGGGCGAAGGCGACAACGATTCCGCCGAAAAAATTATAGGCGGTTGCTTTTCTCTGCAAATTATTATCTCCGCCGTTCTGACCGCCGTTTTGCTGATTTGGAACAAAGATTTACTTTTGATGTTCGGTGCAAGTGAGAACACCATCGGTTACGCCAACGATTATATGAACATCTACGCCATCGGTACGGTATTCGTTCAGCTAACACTTGGTATGGGTGCCTTTATTACCGCACAGGGTTACACCAAAATCAGTATGATTACAATGCTGATTGGCGCTTTCAGCAACATTATTCTTGACCCGATTTTTATTTTCGGATTTAAGATGGGAGTCAAAGGTGCGGCACTTGCTACTATTCTTTCACAAGCCATTTCTTGCATTTGGGTACTTCTGTTCCTTTGCGGAAAAAAGACTTATCTAAAACTCAAAATGCATAATCTTCGTATAGACGGAAAGCTCATTTTCCCTTGTATCGCACTGGGAACGGCAACATTTATTATGCAAAGCAGTGAAAGTGTTATTTCGGTCTGCTTTAACTCTTCGCTCTTAAAATACGGCGGTGATATTGCCGTAGGTGCTATGACCATACTTACAAGCGTGATGCAGTTTGCGATGCTCCCGATGCAAGGTATTGCACAGGGTGCACAGCCGATTTTGAGTTACAACTTCGGCGCAAAAAACGTAAGCCGTGTAAAGAAAACATACAGGCTGTTACTCGTATCATGCCTTACCTATTCTTTTATCATTTGGGGTGCAATTATGCTGTTGCCGCAAATGTTTGCAGGGATATTTACGCCCGATGCATCCCTCATTGAATTCACCGCAACGGCGCTTCGTATCTACTGCGGTGTGATGTGTATCTTTGGTATTCAGATCGCCTGCCAGATGACCTTTGTTTCTATCGGTAACGCACCTTGTTCCATTATCGTTGCTATTGTTCGCAAGTTTGTGTTACTCCTGCCTCTTATATACATTATGCCGCAACTTATTGCGGATAAAACGATGGGTGTTTATACGGCGGAGCCTGTTGCTGACATGATAGCCGTAACCTTTACCGCTATTCTTTTCACCGTTCAGTTTAAGAGGGCACTAAAATCTTTAACAACAGAAAATCCAAAGGAGAGAGTACAATGTAAATTGCAGTAACTTACGAAAACGGACAGATATTCCAGCACTTCGGCCATACCGAGCAGTTTAAGATTTATACCACAGAAAACGGAAAAATCATAAACAGCGAAGTAATCGATACCAACGGCAGCGGTCACGGAGCACTTGCAGAACTTCTTTTGTCACTCAGCGTTGATGCTCTTATTTGCGGTGGCATCGGCGGCGGTGCACAGATGGCGTTAGCTGAGGCAGGCATAAAACTTTACGGCGGAGTCTGCGGTTCCTGTGATGCCGCAGTCGAAGCGTTGCTTGGCGGCACGCTCGGATTTAATCCCAACGTAAAGTGCAACCACCACGACCATCACGGCGAAGGTCACACCTGCGGCGACCATGGCTGCGGTCATAACTGCTCGAGCAACAACTGCCATTAATTCCATTTGCTTTTCTTTGGTTAATGCGTAGTAGTTTTTACCCACTTGATTTTACGGCAGAGGTAAGGTACACTGTTAGCACAAGTGAAGTTGTTTTGTGTTACGACCACAAAACACTGGCTTAGTAATAGGTGGCATCTTTGAAAATTCATCTTGTTTTCACGACCACATTTCATTCCACAGAGCCGTATGGAGTACACGGAAACAGTGGAGAAAAAATGCTAAAAGACGATGTTTTGACCGAGCTGAAAGCCCTATAAACCGCCAAATACGACTAAACAAGAGGCTTTCAGATGCGTTCGGGACCAAGAGGTCGTGGGTTCGAATCCCGTCACTCCGACCATAGTGAGTATTCATAAGGGATTCTCTTGTGAATACTCAATTTTTTTGCTTAAAATAGAGTTTTGTAAATATATTTAATGTTTTTTATGTATCGTCGCATTCCTCTCGGAGTGCGACTTTTTTCTTATGCTGACTTTTCTGTAGGTTTTGCAATATATCCTATTGCTACTCCCTGACGGGTATCTGCTGTGAAGCAAGGTGCATCCGATTCAGGTATTTCAAGATATCCTACAAAGTTGTAGTGAATCACAACTCTCTGTGTCTTGTTCTTACCCTTGCCCTCTGCTTCATAAACATCAATGTGGTCAATGAGCTCGTGAATGAGTGGTGCCGTTATTGTTTCCATATCCAAAAACTTTCGTACTGCACCGATAAACATATCCTTGCTGTGCTGAACTGTCTGCATATTTGCTACCTGTTCTCTCAGGTTAAATATCTTTACTTTCAGTTCTGCTCGTTCAACCTCGTACTTGTGAGACATATGAGTAAACCATTCATCCGTAACCTTGCCTGTTGCGTTGTCCTCATATAGTTTCTCATAAAGAGAAGCAACTGTCTGTTGACGGACTATTGCTTTCTGCAACTGCTCCTCAAGGTGTTTCTTCTCATCATAGAAATCCTTGTTGGTCTTCTTTTCAAGAATATCCACAAGCAGGTCTTCATCTTGTTGTAACATTATTGCAAGGCGTTTAAGCTCAAAGACAACTAACTGCTCAAGTGCATCTGCACGGATATAGTGTCTTGCCTGACAAGTACCACGGGTATCTTTTACATAGTTACTGCAACTGAAATAATGAATATCCTTGTTGACGGTATTTGTATGATAACTCATATTGCTCCTGCAATCTGCACAACGAATAAGACCACTAAAGATATGCTTTCTTGCATTCTCTTTTTTAGGTGCTCTGCGTTTTGTTCTTGCAGTGTGCTTTTGTACCGTTTCCCAAGTATCTCGGTCAATGATAGGCTCGTGAACATCCTTGAAGATTTTCCAATTCTCCACAGGATTATCAATACGTGTTTTGTTCTTGAAGTTTTTGGAATAAGTTTTGAAGTTGATGACATCACCACAATACTCTTGCTGTGCTAATATCTTCTGCACGGTTGTCTTGCACCACTTATACGGGTTAGGTTGAGTTTTCTTGCCGCCACGGTTCAAGCCTTTGCTTTGCCAATATGCCATAGGGATAAGAACTTCGCGCCTTTGTAATTCTCCTGCAATAGCTTCGTTACCCATACCGTCAAGACACATTCTGTAAATATCCCTGACCACTTCTGCAGCTTCAGTATCGATTATCCACTTCTTTTTGTTTTCCGGACTCTTCATATACCCGTAAGGTGGCTGTGATAATGGTTCTCCCATATTACCACGAATACGGTGAGCGCTTCTGACCTTACGGCTGATATCTCTCGCATACATTTCATTCATAACATTCTTGAAGGGTGCGATTTCGTTTTCACCCTCATCACTGTCAACCATATCATTAACAGCAATAAATCTTACGTTATGCTCAGGGAAATAGTTATCTGTGTAGTGACCAACCGAAACATAATCACGTCCTAATCGGGAAAGGTCTTTGACAATAACAACTGAAATATATCCCATTTCAATATCGTCAAGAAGCTCCTGAAAAGCAGGTCTGTTGAAGTTCGTACCCGTGTAACCGTCATCAACATAATACTTGGTATTTGTTAAACCTAATTCCTTTGCCTTTTGTGCCAGCATTTTCTTTTGGTTGCCTATTGAATTACTCTCTGTTTCCGTGCCGTCATCTCTCGATAATCGGCAGTAGATAGCAGTAATTCCGATGTTTGCTTCAGACTGCATTAGTCCTCCTTCCCGGCAGTCAAACATATATATTCTGCATTCATTGTATTTCTATCATCGGCACTTGTCAAATGTGCAAAATCACTGCCAACATATTTTTGTGCTTTGTCACTTATGGTGTTTTCAATCTTACAAATATTTGCGGGTGCAAACTTGGAAGAAACCTTGTAACAGACACCGTCAATAACATATTCA
>JAZSCL010000075.1:0-10554 GCA_045602905.1 Acutalibacteraceae bacterium | reverse complement strand
ATCCTCTAAAATCATTCCGCCGGGAAAAATGACGTGCTGACGGAAGCCCGTCTGTGTTTCGTAGTAAGTTTCGGGAGCAATAAGCGGAAGCTTACTCATACCGACAACTTTTGTCGGGTCATTAAGGTCAAGAAGCATAATTCCTGCGCAGTATCTTTTCTTCCACGCTCTTTCCCAGCCGTGCTTTCTTCTTTTGCTGTCTATATCAACGGCATGAAAGGTTGTAAGCCAGCCCTTGTCAGTTTTTATCGGCGGTGCCGCAGGTCCGATTTTGTCATTGGCATAAGGGACATCCTCAACGCCGAGAACAAGCTCTGTTTCTCCCCAGAAAACGAGATCAGGTGAAGTTGAAAGCCAGAGGTCAAATCTGTCCTTGCCTCCCCTTGAATAAACGGGAAACGGTCTTTCAAGACGGACATACTTACCGTTTACTTTTTCAGGGAAAAGAACCATATTACGGTTATCGGGAGCAGAGGCACTGATAATGTTGATTTTTTCAAAATGATCATCAATCTCAGCAATGCAGCCCCGAACACCGTGAGCTGTATCCATAGCCATACACAGATAAGGCTTACCGTCTATAACTGTAATTCTCGGGTCGTAAAGTCTTTTCATCTCATCTTCAGGCAAAAGATTCTTGTTATCAAAAATTGGTTTTTCACTTACAGTCCATTTTATTCCGTCATCACTTGTCGCAAGACCGAGTGAAGTTTTAAAACGTACAGCAGGAAAGGTCTCCTCTGTCGGTCCGTAATCGTTGCGAAACACCATAACATATCTGCCGTTGTACTTAGCAACACCTGCATTAAAAATCAGCGATGCTTCGTAGGGTATATCGTCCTTTGTAAGCACAGGTTTTTCAATTTTTGTTATACACTCTGCACTGCAAAGCTTCGGCTTTAATGTTTTCATAATCCCATCTCATTTCAAATATTTTTTTGCAATATCTTAACCTTTCTTCTGTACCTTTTTAGGGGAATTGCCGTAAACTTCCTTGAATTTTTTAGAGAAATAATTGCTGTCATCAAAGCCGCATATTTCGGCAATCCGAGTTATACTTTGCCCTTCCGAACTTTTAAGAAGCTGTTCGGCATACTGCAGTCTTAACGAGTTAAGATACTTTGAAAAACCCAATCCTGTTTCCTTTTTGAACAACCTTGAAAAATGCTCCGGACTGACGGAAAACCTTTTAGCCAGAGACGAAAGAGTTATATCCGACGAAAATTTTTCTTTTATATATGCCACCGCCTGCTCAATTATTTTGTTACCGTCATCAATGTCAATGCAGGTCTCTGCATTCCGCATAAGCAGATAAAACAGCGAGTGAGTGTGGCAGGAGATTACTTCATCTGAAAAAGAGTCGTTGAGATTATATTCATTTTCTATTTTTTTAAGAGTTTTTCTTACTTCATCAACTATAAAAGGATTTCGGTAAAAGTATTTACCCGAAGAAATATTTGACTGCATAGAATCCGGTATGTATGCACGGTTGCAGTTGATAAGTATTCTTGAATGCTTTATGTTATCGTATTTTGTGTGGTGAATTATACCGTCAGGAATAATTACAATATCACCCGGCTGAACGTTATAGACTTTGTTGTCAATGAAATAGGTGCAGTTACCTTCCTCAAGAAAATATATTTCATAAAGAGAATGGTAATGCGGCCATGAAGCCCCCTCTTCGACAACTCTTTTATTCATTCCGTGGTGGTAGTAAAACCTTTCTGCCGGGTCAAATTTGAAATGATACATATTATGCACCCTCATTCTTTTTTGATAATATCATCAGACATCAAAAAAGTCAAGAAATTGATTGAAATACATCAAAATATTCAAGGAAAACATAATAAAATAGATATATTATATTATCATAAAGAATTATAAAGGGGTGGTATGTGTGAAAAAAGCTGTGAAAATTATCCTTGCTCTTGTTCTTACAGTAATAATCGGAGCAGGCGGTTTTGTGATTTACAAAAGCTCACAGGGGCTTTCCTATGATATTTCATCGGTCGAAAAAATGCAGAACGATGTTGAAATTGTTTCACAGACCGAAGACAGTGTTACTGTAAAAAAGAAGAGTGACGGCGACTTCAAGGTGCTGATGTTTACCGACACACACCTTAACGGTAAAAACGCAAAGGACAATCTGACCGTTACATACATTGTTAAAAATATAACAGAACTAAAACCTGACCTTGTTATTTTCGGAGGCGACAACGTTTCCTCAGGCTTAAACAGAAAGATAACCTCTGAGCTTGCGGAGCTTATGGAAAAATTGGGAGTTTATTGGGCGGCAGTTTTAGGAAATCACGAGGGTGAAGGTATTCTCGCGGTTTCAAGAGAGGAAAATGTTAATATATTTTCATCTTACGATCACTGCCTGATGAAAAACGGTAAGGATGATGTTGACGGGAACGGAAATTACACCATCAGCATTCTTAATCCAGATAACACGCTCAAAGAAGTATTCTTCTTTATGGATTCTGGCAGCTATATGACCGATGAGAGCAAGTCAGAATACGGTGTCACCAAAGACGGCGAAGTTTACGACGGTGTGAAGACCTCACAGGTACAGTGGTATAGAGATAAACACGATGCTCTCACTGCCGAATACGGCAAATTTAAATCAATAACGGTTGTGCACATTCCTCCGTATCAAGCCGAAAGAGAATACAGCGAAGACGATTTTCTTTACGGTGAAAAAAGAGAAAGTATCTGCGAATCAGGTTTTGATGCAGGTCTTTTTGATGCTATGAAAGAAAAGGGCGGTGCACAGGCAGTTTACTTCGGTCACGACCACGTCAACGATTTCGGTGTTATGTGTGACGGCATTCTTCTCTCGTATATTCAGCCGTCGGGATACGGTGTTTACAATATGGAAACCAAGTTTGATTCCCCCGAAAGCGATTGGATTCAGGGCGCAACGCTTCTCAGTATCAAAGCAGACGGTACTTACACTGCCGAAAGAATATACAACCACAAATAGGTACAAGGAGAAAACAAAATGGGTAAATTAAAAGAAAAATTTGAATCTTTCAAAAATAATCCTGATGTTGCTTTAAAAGAACAGGTCGGTTACGTTTCGGGCGTTTTCGGCAACTGTATGGGTCAGGACTGCGTTGGTACATATACTGACCAGTTTATGTATGACTATATGGGACTCAAGTCCTCACAGATCGTTGCTATGAAATCGGCTACGACAGGTGTTAATATTCTTATTGCACCTATTGTCGGTGCTCTTCTTGACGGTAACCGTTCGGGCAAGGGTAATGCAAGAACGTTTATGCGAGCCTCTGCAATCCCCTTTACCCTTTCTTCTATTCTCCTTTTTGTTGTTCCGTCTTCATCGGTAACATTCAACTTTATATGGAGCTTCATACTCTTCCTTGCATTCAATATTGCCGACACCTTTTTCGATGTGGCACTCTCAACTCTTTCAGTCAGAATGACTGCCAATGCAAAATCAAGAAAGAATTTCTACACCGTTGCGCAGGTTGCATCGACTCTCGGCTCTATGCTTCCGGGCGGTCTTGTTCCCATTATCATTGATATGATGGACGGAGATTACAATTCAGAAAAATGGGCATTCTTCTCTGTTGCAGCTCTTTTTGGCATACTCGGTCTTTTCACAATGCTCGTACCCTGTATGACACTCAAGGAAAGAAACCTTGTGCTTCCTCCGGGAAACGACAAAAAAGTTAAAATCGACTATAAACTCATTTTACTCAACAGGCCGCTCCTTCTACTTTGCCTCAGCCAGTGTATCGACTCGATAAGACAGGTCTGCTACAATTCACTTCCCTTCTTCTATAAGCAGACTCTCGGCAATTACGGTATGAAAACCTATGTTGAAATCGGAAGCTCGGCACTTTCTTACGGCGGTCTTTTCTCTGTTCCGTTTATCGGCAAAAAGCTTTCGTCAAGAGATATTGTTGTTCTCGGTTATTTACATACTGCAATCTGCTATATTCTTCTTTTGTTCTTCGGTTACAATAACCTTTGGATTGTAGGTATACTCATAGCGCTTGGCGGTCTTCCGAATGCAGGTATGAGTGCCGCAAGACGAATCCTTCTTGCCGACTCGACAGACTACATGGAATGGAAAAGCTACAAGAAATATGGTTTTGCACAGCGTAACGAGGGTATGGTATTTGCTTTCAATACAATGGTTTCAAGAATTTCAGCTCTCTGGAAAGAGCTTCTTGTAAACGGCGGACTTGCGCTTATCGGTTATCAGAGCGCACAGAAGGTCGGCGATCAGCTCGTTGAAGCTGTTCAGACACCCGAAACATTGCACGGCATTTTCCTGCTCGTTGCAATTCCCGGAATCATCGGCAACCTTGTTCCTGCAATCGTTATGATGTTTGATAACTTCACGGGCAAGCGCAAGGAAAAAATTATGGCAGAGCTCGAAGTAATCCGAGCTGAGTCGAAGGCAAGACTTGAAGAAGTCGAGACAGTGTAAGGAGTCAGAATAATGGTACCAAAAAAATGGGGTCAGGGACAGCTTTTTGCTTTCTCCGCCCTTGACGGTGATGCTTTATTTACCGATGATTTTGCAGGCACACTTTCAGGTGATAAAATCGGTATAATATTCGAATCTCTTTGCCGAAGGACTCTTTTTTTCAGCAATCTAAGTAACCTGGCTGAGCCTGACATTCAGTGTGTGACCTCCGATATGATTGAGCTCAAAACATTTAGAGGTACATTCAGTATACTGTTTGCTGAGAGGCATCTTGTTGTCGGCACTTACGGAGAAATCGCAGATGTTTTAGTAAGATGTGACGGTGAATGTAAAATCATCAGAAACGGTGACACAGAGATACACGACAGTAATGACGGCGAATATACGGCTCTTCTCAGAAGAGAAGGCAGGTTTGCTTTCGCTTACGGTAAAAGTGAAGCTGAGGTTGTTACCCTTTGTGAAAAAGGCATTAACCTTGACCTTGATGAGCTTAAGACAAAAAAACTAAAGCCCTATGAAAAAATTCTTTCGGGTGATAACATATATGCTCCGCTATACGCCAAATGCATTAGTGTGATGCGAAGTCAGCTTTGTTCACCCGAGGGAAATATAAAAAGAATATGGTCAACTCCCGACCGTCTGCCTCATCGAAACATGTGGCTGTGGGATTCGGTCTTTCATGCCATCGGACACAGACATCTTGACACAAAGATTGCTCAGAATTTGATTCTTGCTCTGTTTGATGTTCAGCGTGAAGACGGGTTTATCCCTCATATGTCAAAGCCTGATTTTATTTCCGATATAACTCAGCCTCCCGTTATAGGTTGGGGTGCTTGGCTTGTTTATGAAAAAAGCGGAGATACAGAATTCCTCCGAATTGTTTTTGAAAATAATAAAAAGTTCATGCTCTGGTGCCGTAATAACAGAAGAAAGACCGAAAAGGAGCTTTATTCCTGGCACACCAACCCTGAGCTCAATAACCGTTGCGATGAATCGGGAATGGACAATTCACCGAGATTTGATACGGAAAGTGACCTTTATGCTGTTGACTTCTCCTGTTATATAGCAAACGAAACCCGTTATATGAAGAAAATTGCCGACGAACTCGGTGATAAAGAAAATTCAGATTTTTTTACTGAATGGAACAAAAAAGCGAACGCTGATATTAACAGTATCCTGTGGTGTGAAGAAAACGGCTTCTACTATGATTTCGATATAACCGCTGACCGCTTCAGTAAGGTAAGCTCTGTTGCTTCCTTTTTGCCGATTTTTGCGGGTGTATGTGATAAGGAACAGTGTGCAAAACTCGTTGAACATCTTAATAATCCCAAAGAATTCGGCACGGAAATTCCCGTTCCAAGCATATCTAAAATAGACAAAAGCTTCGGTACGGACATGTGGCGCGGTCCCGTCTGGATTAATTATAACTATATGATTTCAAAGGGACTTGCAGATTACGGACACCACTGTTTGTCACAGAACATCAAGGATAAAACGCTTGATGTTATCAATGAGTGGTATAACCGTACGGGTACCGTTTATGAGTTTTATGACAGCGAAAACAAGATTCCTCCTTTCTGCTTTAACAGAAAAGGTGAAGTTTACGAGCCTTATGATTTCAGAGTGAAATATCAGGCAATCAGAGATTACGGGTGGAGTGTTACTCTCGCGTTTGATTTAATGAATGAGCAGTAAAAATAAGCACGGCTTACCTGAAAGTCGTGCTTTTGTTCGATGCTGTCGGTTTTTTTATTGAGTTTCGACAATTAATATGATAAACTGAAAAATAATAAAGAGTATGGCTGGTGATTATTGTGCAATTCGGTTTTACATCCACGTCCTTCCGTCAGATAAAAAGTCTTGAAAAAATAGTTGATATAGCCGTAAAGGCTGAAATAGACTGTATCGAGTGGGGCGGAGACGTTCACGTCAGAAGCATTGCGGATGCAAGAAAAGCGAAGGAGCTTTGTGACAAAGCAGGCATACGCATAAATTCATTCGGCAGTTATTACCGTGTGGGCAGTAAAAATGCCGATGAGTGGAAAGAAATTTGCGAAATTGCAAGCACTATGGGTGCACGTAGTGTCCGTGTTTGGCTCGGTAGGGCTGACAGCGAAAAGACTGACGAACTAACGTATAAAATAATAGTTGAAGACACAAAAAGCATCTGTGCGAAAGCCAAAGAATACGGACTCATCGTCTGCCCCGAATGTCACGATAACACATTTAACAATAATACTGATGCTTTTCTGAAAATACACAAGGATGTCGGCTGTGACAATTTCAGAACATATTTCCAGTCACGTTATAAACGGCTTGAATACGACCTTGACCGCATTGAACGTACGCTGCCGTATATTGAAACCGTTCATATTTCCTATTCCGAGCAGAGCCGTGAGCAGTTTCCGTTATTCAGGCCAGGCTATATAGATACCTTAATCGACAAGCTGAAGCAATCAGGATTTGACGGCAATATGCTTCTTGAATACACATATCCCTGCGGATTATTCGGTTTCCCCTTTTCAATGGTAAATGATATGAAAAAGCTTAAAAATAAGGTGGGTGGCAAAAAATGAAAATCGCACTTTTAGGCAGCAATCAGCTCCAGTTTTCCAAGGTTTATACACCTGAGGTGCTTGAAAAAATAAGTGAGTACGGTGAGCTTTCGCCAAGGATAAATAAAAATAATATTGAAGAGTACAGAGATTTTCTCAAGGGTTGTGAGATTGCCTTTTCCACCTGGGGAATGCCGCAGTTCATAAAAGAGGAAATTGCCGAGTATATGCCTGACCTCAAGGCTGTATTTTATTCTGCAGGTACGGTGCAGTATTTTGCACGGCCGTTTCTTGAAAGCGGAATAAAGGTATACTCTGCTTTTGCGGCTAATGCCGTTCCTGTTGCAGAGTATACCGTTGCACAGATTTCACTTGCGGCAAAGGGCTTTTTCCAGGCGGCTAAGTATTACCGCATCCTGCCCTTGCGTTCTCTCGCATTTGCGCAGTCTTCAACGGGTTGCTTCGGTTGTAAGGTCGGACTTATCGGCCTTGGTGCAATCGGCAGAATGGTTGCGGAAAGATTGAAGGATTTCGATGTTGAGGTTTATGCGTGCGACCCGTTTATTCCTGAAGTAACAGCAAAAGAGCTTGGTGTAACTTTGGTTAATATGGAGACAATTTTCAGCGAGTGCGACATAATCAGTAACCACCTTGCCAATAAGCCTGAGCTTAAAAATGTTTTCAACGCTAAGCTTTTCAAGAAAATGAAAAAGCATTCCACTTTTATTAACACTGGTAGAGGTGCACAGGTTGCGGAGTATTCACTTGCACTCTCACTTCTTCTTCATCCGTCACGGACCTTTGTGGCTGATGTGCTGAAAAAAGAATTTTTCCCCTACATAAATCCGCTTTTTTGGGTACCCAATGCAATACTTACACCCCATATTGCAGGCAGTATCGGCAACGAGCCTCAGCGTATGGCTTACTATATGATAGAAGAAATGAAGAGCTTCCTTTCGTCAAGTCCCACACGCTTCGAGGTAACACTCGAGGCTCTTGAGAGGATGGCATAAGCCTATGACATTTTTTTATTTGTTACTTGCCGTGATTATGCTTGTGGTAATAATTACGGCAGCCCAGCTTGTTTGTCTGCTTCGCATGAAATCTGTACCTGACTTACCCGACAAAGCAAATGCTGACAAATATTCACTCAATATTAACGGTAAAAGCTTTGAGGATTTGTATTTGTTTCTCGTCGGCAAGCAGACAGATCCGTCATTCAGCGAGGACGAAGTGTTTCGGCTTCTTTCCAAACAGACGGAATATATGAACAAACGCTTTGACTGTGCAGACTTCAGAGCACAGATGCTTTTTAAAATTTACAAGGACTGTCCGCTGAGTGACCGATGCTCGGCTCTTACTAAAAGCACCTTTCTCGGCTTTAAATATTTTATGGACGAGCCGGGTGACGACAGTATGTGCTACTGGTCAGAAAACCATCAGATTCTGTTTGCCGTCAGCGAGTATCTTGCAGGTCAGGAGTGGCCAGATGAGATTTTTACAAATGACGGCAAAACTGGTGCAGAGCATATGCAAAAGGCTGCAATCCGCATTGATGCCTGGATGCAACAACGCTTTGACTACGGATTTTCCGAATATTTAAGCAACAACTATATCGCCGAAGATATTGCACCTATGGCGAATTTCATAGCCTATTCAAAGGACGAAAAAGCTATTAATCGAATGAAAATAATTATGGATATTCTTTGGCTTGATGTTGCACTAAACAGCGTTAATAACCGCTTTGTTGCGGTCAGCTCAAGGATGTACGGCAACAATAAGGCCGCAAACTGTATCGGCAACAGCATACAAAGTGCAATGAATATCCTGTGGGGAAAAGAAGTCACAAAAAAGATTTTTTCCCTTCCCAACATTTCCGAAGAGGAAAGAAAACTTATCGAAACTTCACTATCCAAAAAGCCGAATTACATCGTTCTGTGTTTTACCGATGCGGTTGAAAAAGGACTTTACACTCTGCCCGAAGTAATAAAAGATATTGCTGTTTCGGATGAAACCTTTGTTTCAAGGATGAGCTGTGGCTTGTCGCCTGATGATATGGCAGACGAAAATCTGATCGGACAAAGCGACGCCTGTATTATGGCGCAAACAGGTGCCGAAACCTTTACAAATCCTCAGGTTATCCGCAACACGCTTGAATATATGAGAAAAAACAAACTGTATTCAAACAAGTTTCTCAGTTATTTTAAATTCCTGAATCTCACGGTTTTACGGTGTGTTCGCTGGCAGAAATTTGCAGAAAAACACAGCATTATGCCGCACGGAATTGCGCTTGGAAGGGGTAATGTTTATACATACCGTAACTCCCGTTATTTGCTTTCCACGGATATTTGCAAGGATGTCGGTTCCTGTGGTGCACAGGACCATGTGTGGACGGCAAACATTGCAGAGGAACTTACGCTTTTTACAACTCACCCTGCAGGTGACGGCAACAGTAAATACGGCGCATCTCCCGGATACTGGGTGGGTAACGGCAGACGGCCGATGAGCGTACAGCACGAAAACGTTAACGTAACGGTTTATAAGTTACCGAAGAAAAAACGTCTTGGTGAAGGTGCCGTGTGCGACATTACCCACGCCTATATGCCTCGTGATTTATACGACGAATTTGAGCTTGACGGCAATAGGGTTTTTGCACGAAAAAACGGCGTTTTTGTTGCCCTGATTTCGGACGGAACTTTAGAATACAAGCCTTACAATTCCGATTCTGCCAAAGGATTGCTCAAGGGCAGAGTTTTACCCGAAGGTCTGACGCTTGAAAACGGATTCGACCTGTACCGCCGGGGCGGAGAATACCACTCGTACATCACCGAACTTTCTGACTCGGACACGGAAACCTTTGAACAGTTCAGGCAAAGAATAAAGCAAAACAAAACTGTCTTCACCAACAGCTGTGTCAGCTACAAAACAAATTGCGGTGAAATATATGTATCCTTCGACGGCAGCTTCACAGTTGACGAAAAAGCCGTGACTACTGTATTTGAGCGTTATGACAGTGTCTTCTGCCAAGCAGGTAGAAAGGATAAGAAAATCCGTATCAACACCCCTTCACACAGTCTTATACTTGATTTCGGACAGGCTTCTCGAATTTCTCAGTAGAATTTGTAATGATTGTTTAAAATCTCTGTCGGTGAAATAGAACCTCCAATCCCAAATACATTGCTTCTGCCGTGTTTCGCAGAGTGTTTCAAACGATTCAATCCCGCCACTCCGACCATAAAAACAAAGTCAGGAAACACTAGGTGTTCCCTGGCTTTTTTCTTGTATTTGAAAACCCCTGGCTGTGCCAGGGGTTCCGAAAAAGCTTTAGCGATGAAAAGAAAACTCCTCTTGCAGAGAGTGCGGCTACCAACAGCACAGCTACCATAATAGAAATCTTCAATTATATTTGACATTATGTATTCCTCCGTATCTGAGGAAATATATTAGAGTACGAAAGATAGAATATATATTGCCGGAGAACTACTTGTGTTATGAACATCCGTACCATATCGAGTGTTCATAACGGATTTGAGT
>JAZSCL010000074.1:0-8110 GCA_045602905.1 Acutalibacteraceae bacterium | reverse complement strand
TTTCGGTGTATTGTTTTATAAAAACGAGGTCGTATGGTCAGTTGTAGTACTTTTCCTTTCAGGCTTCTCGGATTTCATTGACGGCAAAATCGCACGTAAGTTCAATCAGGTCAGCGACCTCGGCAAGATGCTTGACCCCGTTGCCGATAAGCTTACTCAGGTTACAATCGCAATTGTTCTTTATCTCACTTTCAGCAAAAGCGCCGATGCAACAATCAAGGCTTTTAGCTGGGTGTTCCTCATCTTCCTCATCAAAGAAGTTGTTATGGTTATCGGCGGTGCAATAATGATTGCTTTCGGTCTTAAGCCCAGCGCAGCTGAAATGCCCGGTAAAATCGCAACATTTGTTTTTTATGCGGTTATGATTGTTATAATCGCTTTCGGTCCCGATATCGGTCTTTTCAAGGCTTTCGTTATTCCTAACTGGCTGATGATTGTTCTCGTTTGTCTGAGCGTTGTTCTCACTCTTGTTGCTTTCTGCAGCTATATTCCCGATGTTGTCAGACAGATTAAAGAAAGAAAAGCAAGCAAATAATATAACAGTAAATATTTTTTAAAGGAAATTTCAAATGAAACAGGTTTTATGTGCAAAATGCAAAAAACGCCCTGCAATGTTCTTTGTAACAAAGGTTGAGGGCGAAAAAACAACCCAGGAAGGTCTTTGCATCAAATGCGCCATGGAAATGAATATCGGTCCCGTCAAGCAGATTATGCAGAGTATGGGAATTTCCGAGGATGAAATTGATGATGTGAGCGAGCAGTTTGAAGCAATGTTCGGCGAGGATGGCGGATTTGAGCCCGGCGGTGCAGGAACAATGCCGTTTCTTCAGAATTTCGGCGCAGCAATGAGCAACGCAAACAACGAAGAAAAAACATCGTCATCCGAAACAACCGAATCCAACGAAGAAAAAAAGAAAAAATGGGGCGGCAGAAAGGGTAAGGAGAAGGAAGAAAAGAAACGCAAGTATCTCAGCCAGTTCTGTACCGATCTTACAGCTAAAGCAAATGCAGGCAATATTGACCGCATTATCGGCAGAGAAAATGAAATCTACCGTGCAATCCAAATTCTTTGCAGAAGAACAAAGAATAATCCCTGCTTCATCGGCGAACCCGGTGTAGGTAAAACAGCAATCGCAGAGGGACTTGCTCTTAAGATTTCCGCCGGCGATGTTCCCGCAAAGCTCCGTGACAAGGAGATTCATATGCTTGACCTTGCGGCGCTTGTTGCAGGTACACAGTTCAGAGGTCAGTTTGAAAGCCGTATCAAGGGTCTTGTTGAAGAAGTCAGAAGCGAAGGTAATATCATTCTTTTCATAGATGAGGTTCATTCGCTTGTGGGTACGGGCGATGCTGAAGGCTCGATGAATGCCGCAAACATTCTCAAACCTTCTCTTTCAAGAGGCGAAATTCAGATTATCGGTGCAACAACCTTCACCGAATACAGAAAATATATCGAAAAAGATGCTGCTCTTGAACGCAGACTTCAGCCCATCAAGGTTGAAGAGCCTTCAATTGAGCAGACCACCGAAATGCTCATCGGCGTTAAGGATTATTACGAGGATTTCCACCGTGTTAAGGTAACGGACACACTCATTGAAAAAGCCGTAAAGCTTTCCGAAAGATATATCAATGACAGATTCCTGCCCGATAAAGCAATCGACCTTCTTGATGAGGCTTGCACCTGCGCAAATCTCCGCAACAAGAATATCAGCGATTATGAGGTTGCAAGCGGTGAACTTGCAGAGCTTGAAAGCCGTGAATCGGAGCTCATGGAGGCAAACGATAAGGACTATGAAGAAATCGCAAAGATAAAGGCGGAGCTTATCCAGAAGCGTGAAGAAATTGCAAAGCTTGAAGAGCTTGCGGCGGACTGCCATGTTACCGAAGACGATCTTGCAAGGGTTATTCAGCTCTGGACAGGTATCCCTGCAAGCAAGGTTATTGAAAGCGATCTTCGACGTCTTTCCAAGCTTGAGGAAAATCTCAAGGCGGGAATTATCGGTCAGGACGAGGCGGTTTCTCTCGTTGCCGCCGCCGTAAGAAGAGGCAGAGTGCAGATAAGTCCCCGCCGCAGACCTGCATCGTTTATATTCGTAGGTCCTACGGGTGTAGGTAAAACAGAGCTCGTAAAGCTCCTTGCAAAAGAGCTTTTTGAAACTCCCGAAACCCTTATCCGTCTTGATATGAGCGAATTTATGGAGAAACACTCCGTTTCAAGAATCATCGGTTCGCCTCCGGGATATGTTGGCTACGACGAGGCAGGTCAGCTTACCGAGAAGGTGCGCAGAAAGCCTTATTCCGTTGTTCTTTTTGATGAAATTGAAAAGGCACATCCCGATGTTATGAACATTCTGCTTCAGATTCTCGACGAGGGCAGAATTACCGATGCTCAGGGAAGAACGGTAAGTTTTGAAAACACCGTTATTGTTATGACATCAAACGCAGGAAGTAACAGAGGCTCGGGTGCTCTCGGCTTTGCAAAAACAAAGAACGAAGCATCAAAAGAAAAGGCACTCAAGGCTCTTAACGAATTCCTCCGTCCCGAATTCATCGGCAGAGTTGATGAGGTTGTTGTGTTCAACGACCTTACTCAGGAGGATTACGAAAAAATTGCCGTGCTTATGCTCAGTGAACTTATTGATCCTCTTGCTGACAAGGGAATCTCCTTTACATGGACTGAAGAAGCGGTTGCGGAAATTGCCCGCCAGTCTGTTGACGGTCCCAGAGGTGCAAGAGATCTGCGTGTTGTAATCCGCAGAAATGTTGAGGATGTCATAACCGAAAAAATCGTTAACAGCGGTGATATGCCCGTCAAATCGGTTAATCTTATCGCTGAAGGTGACAGAATCATCTGTAATTTCAATTAAAAGTATGAGCAGCCTGCATTTTGCGGGCTGCTTTTTTGCGTTTGTAAAACTTAACAAAGCAATCGGTTAGTTCAGACTAATCGGTTGGTAAATATAACAAATCTGAAAAATCCGACAAATTTATTTGCAGAAAATGTTGACAATTTTAAAATAAGGGTTTAATATATATTTGGTTAGTAAAGACTAACCGTATTTTGGAGGTGAAGGAATTTTATGAGAACCTTAAGAGATGTTAAAATCGGCAAAACCGCAAAGGTTGTCAAGCTTCACGGCGAAGGTGCTCTAAGGCGAAGAATCATGGATATGGGTATCACAAAAGGCGTTGAGGTTTTTGTGCGTAAGGTTGCTCCGCTCGGAGATCCTCTTGAAATTTCCGTCAGAGGCTATGAACTTTCAATCAGAAAAGGCGATGCTGAAATGATTGAAGTGGAGTAATATAACAAAACAGCAGGGAGTGCAGTCTCCCTGAATTTTTGAATTTGAGGTTAGCTTATGCTAACCCTGAAAGGCATGGAGTTTATGAGTATTAAAATTGCGCTTGCTGGTAATCCCAACAGCGGTAAAACAACTCTTTTTAATCTGCTGACGGGGTCAAACCAGTATGTGGGAAACTGGCCGGGTGTTACGGTTGAAAAGAAGGAAGGAAAGCTGAAAAAGCAGGAAGATGTAATTGTTATTGACCTTCCGGGCATTTATTCGCTTTCTCCGTATACGCTTGAAGAGGTTGTAGCAAGAAATTATCTTATCGGAGAGCGCCCTGATGTTATCCTCAACATAATTGACGGAACAAACCTTGAAAGAAATCTTTATCTCACAACTCAGCTTATTGAGCTTGGAATTCCCGTTGTGGGTGCAGTCAATATGATGGATATAGTCAGAAAAAACGGCGATAAAATCAACACCGAAGAAATCGGCAAGGTTCTCGGCTGCAAGATGGTTGAGATATCTGCACTCAAGGGTACGGGCATTGATGAAGCGGTTGTGGCGGCAATTGAGGCGGCAAAATCCGAAAAAACGGAACACAGACATATTTTTTCGGGTCCTGTTGAGCACGCTCTTGCACACATTGAGGAGGCTGCGGTGCACGATATGCCTCTTGAGCAGCAGAGATGGTATGCGGTCAAAATTTTTGAGCGTGACCCCAAGGTGCTTGAACATCTTAAGCTTGACCCCGAAAAGCTTGCTCATATCGAAGATGATATCCGTGAGGTTGAGTTTGAGATGGATGATGATGCGGAAAGCATTATCATAAATGAAAGATATAACTACATAACAGACCGTGCAATGAAGCATTGCAAAAAGAAGCATTCGGGCAGGCTTACACTCTCAGATAAAATCGATATGATTGCCACCAACAGAATACTTGCACTTCCGCTTTTTGCGGCAATAATGCTGCTTGTGTATACTCTCTCAATCGGAACGGTGGGAGATTGGGCAACAACATTTATGAATGACGGTCTTTTTGGCTCGTTCAAAGAGCTTGATCCGGAATTTTTCGGAGCTTCGTTCTTATCGAGATTCAGCAGTGTACCCGAATTGCTCGATATGGTGCTTCTCAATCCCGACGGTACTCCCGTTATCGCACAGTGGCTCTACAGCCTGATTCAGGACGGAATAGTCGGCGGTGTCGGTGCGGTGCTCGGATTTGTTCCTCAGATGCTTGTTCTTTTCCTTATGCTCTCGATTCTTGAAGACTGCGGATATATGAGCCGTGTTGCGTTCATTATGGACAGACTCTTCCGCCGTTTTGGACTTTCAGGCAAAAGCTTTATTCCGATGCTCGTTGCATCGGGCTGCGGTGTTCCCGGAATTATGGCTTCAAGAACAATCGAAAACGAGCGTGACCGCAAAATCACAATCATGACAACGGGATTCATTCCCTGCGGTGCAAAGATGCCCATAGTCGGACTCATTTCTGCGGCTGTTTTCGGAAGGAAAGCATGGGTTGCCGTTGCGGCATATTTCATAGGCATAGCGGCAGTTATTATTTCGGGTATTATTCTTAAAAAATTCAAATCCCTTGCCAGTGAACCGTCTCCGTTTGTTATGGAGCTTCCCTCATATCATGCACCCCTTGTGAGCAATGTTCTTCACACAACATGGGAAAGAGGCTGGAGCTTTATCAAGCGAGCAGGTACGGTTATATTTGCGGCAAGCGTGATTATCTGGATGCTCAACAGTCTTTCGTTTGAAGGCGGTTTCCACTACATAGGCGACGGTGATGCAAAATCAATTCTTAATGCCATAGGTGAAATCATAGCAAATCTCTTCGTACCTCTCGGCTTTGACAGCTGGCAGGCAGCGGTTGCAACCGTTCTCGGACTTGTTGCAAAGGAAGAGGTTGTAGGCGTATTCGGTTCGCTTTCGTCAATGGCGGATGCAGACCTTGCCATGGAAATGATTGAATCAGGCGAAGGCTCGCTTGCGATAATCGGTCAGGAATTCTTCGGCGGTAATGCATTGAGTGCATTCTCGTTTATGATTTTCAACCTTCTTTGTGCTCCTTGCTTTGCTGCTATGGGTGCAATCAAAAGAGAAATGAACAGTGCAAAGTGGACCTTTGCTGCAATAGGTTATATGACCGTTTTTGCATATGCAATATCGCTCATGATTTATCAGTTCGGAATCTTCTTTACAGGTGCAGGGTTCACCGTCGGAACTGCGGCGGCGATTGCAGTGCTTATCGGAATGCTTTATCTCATCTTCAGAAAGAATAAATATATCAAGTCAAAATAAGTTCAGGGAGAATTCAATATGAACAATTTCGCAACATTTGTTATTGCTGCAATAATTGCGGTTATATTCGTTGCAGTTGTTGTCAACGCAGTCAGAAAGCATAAAAACGGCGGATGCTCCTGCTCGGGAGGATGCAGCGGCTGCACAGGCGGATGCTGTGAAAATATGCAGAAAAAATAACATAAATCAGTATAATTATACCGAATAACCCTGCCGAAGAATGGAAAAAACGGCAGGGTTATGATGTTTTTTGCGTAAAAATGACACAATCATATGTGCAATGTTGCAAAAATCAGGTAGAAATAAGCCGAAAATTCACATTTTTAACGAAATTATGAAAGTTAAGATATTTTTTGTTGCATTTTTAATGATGTTAGTATAAAATGTTAACAACAAATAATCCAAAGACTTTAACACACTAACAAGGCAGAGAAATCTGCAAGTCATAAAGGAGAATTATAATGAGTGCATATGTTAAGAGCGTTATCGACGCAGTTGCAAAAAAGAATGCAAACGAACCTGAATTTGTTCAGACCGTAACAGAGGTTTTTGAATCACTTGTTCCCGTTATTGAGCAGAATCCCCAGTATGAAAAAGCTGCTCTTCTCGAGAGAATGGTTGAACCCGAAAGACAGATTTCTTTCAGAGTTACATGGGTTGATGACAGCGGTAAAGTTCAGGTTAACAGAGGCTACCGTGTTCAGTTTAACGGTGCTATCGGTCCTTATAAGGGCGGCCTTCGTTTCCATCCTTCCGTATATATCGGTATCATGAAGTTCCTTGCTTTTGAGCAGACATTCAAAAACAGCCTCACAGGTCTTCCCATCGGCGGTGCAAAGGGCGGTTCAGACTTTGACCCCAGAGGTAAGAGTGATGCGGAAATTCTTCGTTTCTGTCAGGCTTTCATGACAGAGCTTTACAGACACATCGGTCCCGACGTTGACGTACCCGCAGGTGACATCGGCGTAGGCGGCAGAGAAATCGGCTATCTCTACGGTCAGTACAGACGCATCAGAGGTGCATTTGAAAACGGTGTGCTTACCGGTAAAGGTCTTTCATACGGCGGCTCACTCATCAGACCCGAAGCAACAGGTTTCGGTGCAACATATTATGCAGTTGAGGTGTTCAAGCACTTCGGCGAAGAAATCAAGGGCAAGACCTTTGCTCTTTCGGGCTTCGGCAATGTTGCATGGAGCGCTGCAAAGAAGATTGCAGAGCTCGGCGGCAAGGCTGTAACAATTTCAGGTCCTGCCGGATATGTTTATGATCCCGACGGAATCATCACAGAAGAAAAAATCAACTATATGCTTGAAATGAGAGCATCGGGCAGAGACAAGGTTCAGGATTATGCAGACAAATTCGGCTGTGAATTCTTTGCGGGTCAGAAGCCCTGGGGCGTTAAGGTTGATGTTGCAATGCCTTGCGCAACTCAGAACGAAATTGATATGGCTCAGGCTGAAAAGCTTGTTGCAAACGGAGTTCCTTATTACATCGAAGTTGCAAATATGCCCACAACAAACGATGCTCTTGCATATCTTAAAGCAAACTGCAAGGCGGTTGCACCCTCAAAGGCAGTAAACGCAGGCGGTGTTGCTGTTTCGGCTCTTGAAATGAGCCAGAACTCAATGAGATACAGCTGGACAGCAGAAGAAGTTGACAGCAAGCTCAAGCAGATTATGAAGGATATCCACGATAATTCAGCTGCAGCCGCAGAAAAATATGGTCTCGGTTATGACCTCGTTGCAGGTGCAAACATCTCAGGCTTTGTTAAGGTTGCAGATGCAATGATGTCACAGGGTCTTATCTGAAGTTTATAAAAAAACCAATCGGTATCTTCCAAACGGAGGATACCGATTTTTGGTTGTGTTTTTTGCGGAAATGTATTATAATTACTGTTGAGAGGTGAAAGTGATGAGCATTATCGCTTTGGTTTGTCCGCAATGCGGCGGGGAAATAAGCATAGACAATGAACGCGAATTTGGTTTTTGTTCTTATTGCGGAACAAAAATAGTTCTTAAGAATAATGAGGTTGTCGTCAACTTATCCGTATCTCAGGAAAATCCGGTAACAAAGGAGTCGCTTTTTGAAAGGGCTGAAATTTTTCTTGCGGACAAAAACTATTCGGAAGCGGAAGAATACTTTAACAGAGTTCTGGATATTGACCCGAAATTCTCCAAGGCATATTGGGGTCTTTTGAAAAGCAAACTGAATGTTTCAACCGATGGAGAATTGATAGAAAAGCGTAAAAACTTAAAAGGCTTTGCAGAATACGATAATGCTGTAAAATTCGGCTCGCCGGAGGAGAGAATTGCATACGAAAAAATCAGCGATGTAATTAAATCTGAAACAGCTGAAATAAATCAACTGTATATCAAGCTGAAAAAACTGGAGAAAAAAGAAAAGGTTATTTCTTTTTTTGTGTATTTATTTTTGCTTGTTCTCATATTCGGAGGAGTCAAATGGTATTTGAATTCCGATGCAGGTTCGTTTGTTATGATGACAGTCGG
>JAZSCL010000073.1:0-11312 GCA_045602905.1 Acutalibacteraceae bacterium | reverse complement strand
ACATAGCCTTTAAGAAAATCGGTTTCGTAAGGATTAACAGGATGGTTATATTCGCCCTCAGCATAAACTATTTTACCGAGTGTGCCGCCGTCGCACACCCTTTTCATTTCACGGTTGAATTTCATCTGCGGATAATTCTCGGCAAGCATATAAACGGATTTGCTCTTTTCAAATGCTCTGATAAGCTCTACGCCCTGAGCCATTGTGCCGTTGCTTATGCACTCCGAGAAAACGTGAATCCCCTTTTCAAAGCATCTGATTGCATAGGGTGTGTGCTCGTGAAAATAGTTTGCAAGCACAACGGCATCCATTTCCTGTTCAATGAAATCATCAAACTCTTTAAAAACAGGAACGTCAACACCGATTTTTTCAATACCGTCTTCGGCTCTTTCTTTGCTGAATTCGCAAAGAGCAACAATTTCGCAGTCAAGAAGCATCAGATTTTTTGCAATATCAATTCCCCTGCCTGCGCCCATAACACCAATTTTGATTTTATCCACAAGCCAAACCACCTTTATCGGATTATGACAAATATTTTAGCAAATAAATTTATATAAAACAATAGAAACAAAAAATAAACCATATTTTTAACCGCCGCACATAGACTATTGTCGTTCGAATCTCCGAAAAAGAAAAACACTCCGCAGCTTTTGCTGCGAAGCGTTTCTGGTGATCCATCGGAGATTCGGCAGCGTTGCTGCCGCAAGTTCGTTTTGTATGTCCGTGCGGCTCTGCCTTGCGGCAAACCGCCGCACATGGACTATCAGTCGTTCGAATCTCCTTAATAAGAAAAATCCTCTGCAACAAAAGTTGCAAAGGATTTTTGGTGATCCATCGGAGATTCGAACTCCGGACACCTTGATTAAAAGTCAAGTGCTCTACCGTCTGAGCTAATGGATCATATTCTGTTTGCTCTGGTTTTTTGACGCTCCAATATAATATATTATTTGTTCGCTCTTGTCAATACTTTTTTTAAAAAAATTTTATAATTTAAATATTCTATTTAGATAAAACAGCTTGAAATGTCACTATATATGGTATATAATGTTATATAAAAGTAATTTTATTTCATTATGAGGTATTATACCTCAGAAAGGACGGATTATGAAACATATAAGAGGTCCGCAGGTTTATGACTACGGATACCATGAAATCACATCAATCGATGATAAAATCCACAATACACTTATGGATTTCGGCATACTCAAAATGAAAAGCGGTGATGTTTTTTCCGAAGAACAGGTTCTTGAAAGAGCATACCTTCTTATCAGCGGTGAAATGACCTTTGAATGGGAAGGAAACTCTGTCAGTGTCAACCGTCCGAACTGTTTTGACTACTGTCCCTGGGTGCTTCATGTTGCCAACAATGTCAAAGTAACATTCAAAGCATCAAGCGATGTTGAAATTGTCATTCACAGAACCGAAAATGAACGCACATTCCCTTCAAAGCTCTATACTCCCGAAGAATGCGCCAGCGAAAACAGAGGTGCAGGAACAATGCGTGAGGCATCAACAAGAATTGTGCGCACCGTTTTTGACTATTCAAATGCACCCTATTCAAATCTTGTTGTTGGTGAGGTTATCGGTTTCCCAGGAAAATGGTCCAGCTATCCTCCCCACTGGCATCCGCAGCCCGAAATTTATTTCTACAAATTCCTTCCTGAAAACGGCTACGGCTTTGCAGAGCTTTCTGAAGATGTTGTTAAAACTCATCATAATTCAACCGTCTTTATAACCGAAAACGAAACCCACCCCCAGACAACAGCTCCCGGTTACGCAATGTGGTATCTCTGGGCAATCCGTCACCTTGACGGCAATCCGTATATTACCCCCACATTCGTTGACGAGCATCTCTGGGTAACAAAAGAAGAAAATCAGGCGGATATCTGGCCGCCGGTTAAGTAAGGAGAAATAACAATGAAACTTACTATGGCACAGGCTCTCGTTAAATTCCTTGATAATCAGTATGTCAGCTTCGACGGAGTTGAAACCAAATTTGTTGACGGTATCTTCGGCATATTCGGTCACGGATGCGTTGTAGGTATCGGTCAGGCTCTTGAGCAGGGAGGTCATAACCTCAAATTTTATCAGGGTAAAAATGAGCAGGGAATGGCTCACGCCGCAATAGCATTTGCAAAACAAAAAAACCGCCGTCAGATTATAGCCTGCACCTCGTCAATCGGACCGGGTGCCCTTAACATGGTAACCGCTGCCGGCACTGCAACCGCAAACAGAATTCCCCTTCTGCTTCTTCCGGGCGACACCTTCGCCTGCCGTCAGCCCGACCCTGTACTTCAGCAGATTGAACAGCCCACGAACTATTCGGTTACCGCAAACGATGCTTTTAAAGCTGTTTGCAGATATTGGGACAGAATTTCAAGACCCGAGCAGCTTATGACAGCTTGCCTTAACGCAATGAGAGTTCTCACCGATCCTGCAGAAACAGGCGCAGTTTGTCTTGCTATGCCTCAGGATGTTGAGGGTGAAGCATTCGATTATCCCGATTATTTTCTTAAAAAGAGAGTCTGGTATCTTGACAGACGATCACCTACATCGCGTGAAATAGAAGCTGCCGTAAATATGATTATGAAGAGCGAAAAGCCCATTATCATCGTTGGCGGCGGTGTTACATACTCTGAAGCTTGGGAAACCGCAAGATTTTTTGCTGAGAAATTCAACATCCCTATCTGCGAAACTCAGGCAGGCAAGGGTAACATCCGTTGGGATTTACCCCTCAACATGGGCGGTATCGGCGTTACGGGAGGACCTGCAGCAAACAATGTTGCAAAACAGACTGACCTCGTTATTGCGGTAGGTACCCGTCTCACTGACTTCACAACCGCATCAAAATGGGGATTCCGGAATCCCGATGTAAAGATGCTTTCCATCAATGTTTGCTCATTTGACGCATTCAAAATGGATTCAACGGCAGTTATTGCCGATGCAAAAACTGCTCTTCTTGATATAATGGGTGCACTCTCAATGAGAGAATATGTTTCCAATTGGGACAGCATCGAGCTTGCACAGATAAAAGAAGATTACAACAATGAGGTTGACCGTCTGTACAGTGCATATCTTAAAGATGGTCTTTCGCAGACAAGAGCTCTGGGCGAAATCAACAAGCTTATTGATAAAGATGCAATCGCTATCGGCTCATCCGGCAGCCTTCCCGGCTGTATGCAGAGACTTTGGAGAGCATCCATACCCAAAACATATCACATGGAATACGGCTTTTCATGCATGGGTTATGAAATCTGCGGTGCGCTCGGCGTCAAGCTTGCTGAGCCCGACAAAGAAGTTTACACCATGGTTGGTGACGGAAGCTTCCTTATGCTTCACAGCGAGCTTTACACAGCCGTTGCAGAAGGTCAGAAGATTAATGTTATGCTCTTCGACAACTCAGGCTGGGGATGCATCGAAAACCTCCAGAACAATCAGGGCACAGACACATTCGGCACAAGATTCCAGGCAAGAAATCCCCTCACAGGTATGCTTGACGGCGCAATCGTTCCCATTGATTTTGCAAAAATTGCAGAGGGCTACGGCTGCAAGGCATACACGGTAACAAACGTTGCAGAGCTTCGCGAAGCAATCAAGGATTCAAAAGAGCAGACACTCCCCTGCCTCTTTGATATTAAAGTTGCTCACGGAAGCATGAGCGACGGTTATGACGCATGGTGGAGAGTCGGCGTTGCCGAAGTTTCAACAAGCGAAAAGGTTCAGGCGGCATACGAAGATATGAAGATAAATATAGAAAAAGCAAGACTTTATTAATATACGGAGGAACTAAAAATGCTTAACAAAGAAAAGGTTAATCTTGCCATAGCCCCCATTGCATGGACAAATGACGACCTTCCCGACCTCGGCGCAGAAAACACATTTGAGCAGTGCGTAAGCGAAATGGCTCTCAGCGGCTTCAAAGGCAGCGAAATCGGCAACAAATATCCCAAGGATGTTGAAACTCTCAAGCACAAGCTTGATGTAAGAGGTCTGCGCATCTGCAACGCATGGTTCTCATCTCTTCTCCTTTCCGAAGGCTATGAAGCAACAATCGAAGCTTTCATCAAGCACAGAGATTTTCTTCATGCTCTCGGTGCAAAGGTTATCGGAGCATCCGAGCAAGGCAACTCCATTCAAGGTAAGGCTTTGAGCATTTTCGGCGATAAGCCCGTTTACACTGACGAACAGTGGGAACTCATTGCAAAAGGCTTCAACGAAATGGGCAGACTTGCTAAGGAAAAGGGAATGTATTTTACAGTACATCATCACATGGGCACAGGCGTTCAGACAGAAGCCGAAATTGATAAGCTTATGGAAATCACAGATCCAGACCTCGTATATCTTCTTTATGATACAGGTCATCTTTCATTCTCAGGAGAAGATGCAATCGGCGTTCTTAAAAAGTATGTTAACAGAGTCAAGCACGTTCACCTTAAGAGCATCCGTCAGGATGTTATCAACGAGGGTAAAGAAAAAGGATGGAGCTTCCTTGACTGCGTAAGAGCAGGCTCATTCACCGTTCCCGGTGACGGCGACTTTGATTTCACTCCCGTTTTCGATATTCTTGACGAAGCAGGCTACGAAGGCTGGGTTGTTGTTGAAGCAGAACAAGATCCCGCAAAGGCTAATCCCTATGAATATGCCTGCCTTGCAAGAAAATACATTGCAGAAAAAACAGGACTTTAATCCTTATATAAAATTAACCTCGGCGGTGAATTCCACTGCCGAGGTTATATTTTTAATAATCTCTGATTACTTCGCCTGTTTTAAGGTTAAACTCAAGAATCTTGTTTGCTCCGTTTTCTTCGATATCGATTCTGATTACATCTTTGCTGATGTATTCGGCACCGAGAACCTTTTCATTGGTCTTTGTAAAATAATGTTTAAGAAGCTCCATCTGTTTCTTATTATAATAACCTGCGTTATCGGAAACAAAAAGAACATTGCCGAAAAGATTATTGATTCTTGCAAGAAGCTTTTTCTGTTCCCATGTAAACTTAAGATTATAGTTGCGAAGGAAGAATACATCAGGATCATTCATGAATACTCTGCCGTTGAGATGACGGCGGAATATTGAGTTATTGATTGCAGACTGTGCGCTGAGCATTTCGTTTGCGACATGAATATGATTATAAATCTTGCCTGTGTATGTAAGGTCAACGTCACAGCTGATTCTGCAGGCATCGCAAACACCGATAGCATGACCCATGGGCACACCGCAGCCGAGAAGAAGCTTATCGCCAACGCATTCACGAAGGAACTGCATTGCCTCATGCATAATTTCACCGCGGCACTTGCCGTTTCTGGGAATAGTGCACTCGCTGTAGAGGAAGTCAAGCTTGACCATGTCATATCCCCACTCATTGAGAACAACATCGAAGACTTGCTTGATATATTCTTTTGCGCCCTCATTGTAAAGGTCAAGTGTGTAAGCACCGCCCCATGCTATACAGCCGATTGTGGGTTTGCCTTTTTCGTCCTTGATAAGCCAATCAGGATGTTCCTTTGCGATTCTCGAAACTGTCTGACAGCTGAAGGGAGCAATCCAGATACCAGCCTTATAACCCTTTTCGTGAATCTTATCGGCAATGTACTTCATGCCGTTGGGGAACTTTTCGCAAGGATCAAGCCAGTCTCCAACAAAAGGCTCATAACCGTCATCTATCTGGAAAATGTTAACCTCTTTCTTTGCGGCATTAAGACCGTTGAGGTCACGGAGAATGATTTTTTCGTCGATATCCTGGAAATAGTTATACCATGATGTATAGCCTGTCATAAGGTCATTTCTTGCCTCGGGCATGGGAGTGAGACCGAAGTATGCATCAAAAACTTCATCATAAGTGCCCTCAAAATAAACGATGTCAAACACCTGATAAGGCTCTGTTACAAGTTTCTTTTCAACATCCTTATGGAAAGCAAACTTATTTTCGTTCATCTTAACTTTGAAATATGTATAGCCTGTTTTTTCGCTGAGCGAACCCCAGAGTTTTACATTTTCGCCGTTTCTTACATAGGTGTAGCAATGACTGTGGAATTCACCGGGTTTTTCGGAATACTTAACAAACCACTGGTCGCCGGTGAGCATAGCCATATGCTTTGTTTTTGCTGAAATATTTGCAAGCTTGATGTGACCCTTCTGAATATCATCACATTTATACTCACGTGTCTTTGTCCACGACTGATATCCACCCGCAAAGAAATTGTCATTCTCCTTGAATTCATAATTGAACTCAACATAGAAATCTACAAGTTCGATATCTCTTTTGGGATTGAGCTTAACGGAATATCTTTCGGGAGTATCAACAATCTCAAGTGAATAAGCATCGTTTTCATATGCACCCGACGCAACAGTTTTGCCGTTATCGATATAGCTTATAAAATAGTTTCTATTCATTAATATTTCTCCGTTCAATTTATTTGGTACCGAAAATTCTGTCACCTGCATCACCGAGACCGGGCATGATATAGCCTACATCATTGAGCTTTTCATCAAGAGCACCAACATAAATATCAACATCGGGATGAGCATTCTGAAGTGATTCAAGACCTTCGGGAGCTGCAATGATACACATAAACTTTATGCTCTGAGGATTGCGGGTTTTAATCTGTGTTATTGCATCAATTGCGGAGCCGCCCGTTGCGAGCATGGGGTCAAGAACAATAACCTCTCGTTTTTCGATATCGGCAGGAAGCTTACAGTAATATTCAACAGGCATGAGAGTGTCATGGTCTCTGTAAAGACCGATATGACCTACTCTCGCAGAAGGAACAAGAGAAAGAACACCGTCAACCATTCCGAGACCTGCTCTGAGAATAGGAACAAAAGCAAGCTTTTTTCCTGCAAGAACCTTGGTTTTTGCAGTGCAGAGAGGTGTTTTGGTTTCAACTTCTTTAAGAGGAAGATCTCTTGTTGCTTCGTAGCACATAAGCATTGCAATCTCGCTTACAAGACTGCGGAATTCCCTTGAAGCTGTTTTTTCGTCCCTGAGGAATGTTAGCTTATGCTGAATCAGAGGATGATCCATAATCATTACTTTTGCCATAAATAGCGCCTCCTATGTTAAAATCTGTTTTCAAGATCTGTTATCTGTGCAATTCTTCTTACGTGTCGCTCGTCGCCGCTGAACTGAGTATCAAGGAAAATATCAACAAGCTCGATTGCCTGCTCGGGGGTAACAACTCTGCCGCCGAGACAAAGCATATTTGCATTATTGTGAAGTCTTGTCATTTCAGCTGAAAATTTATCTGAACAGCAGCAGGCACGAATTCCTCTTACCTTGTTTGCGGCAATGGAAATACCTACACCGGTTCCGCAGCAAAGAATACCAAGCTCGCATTCGCCGCTTGTTACACCCTTTGCTGTTTTTTCGGCATAAACTGCATAGTCAACGGATTCGGCCGAATATGCGCCGTAATCTTTATATTCAATATTCCTTTCGTCAAGATGCTTTTTAATTACCTGCTTGAGCTCATAGCCTGCATGGTCCGAACCGAGTGCAATCATAAGTTTTCTCCTTTTTTTAATTTTAATTCACGCTCTGCCTGCGGAAGCCTCAAATAGACGGGAGCAAGCAAAGCCGAATCATAGAATTCGTTATTATTTATCGCCGCAAGAGCTATGCCGTAAGCACGCTGATAACGGCGGTTTTCACCTGCAAGAACAACATTTTTAAGATTGTCCGAAAAAGCTTTGAAGCAGATTTCCGCTCCGTCGCCGGCAAGAATAATTTTATCGCTGTATGCCGAAAGCTCCGTGCACAAATCATCAACAGAAACAGCTTTATCTTCGCAAATTCTTTTTATTTCAGCGTTTTCAGCCCTGAAAAGTGCGGTATAAACCTGATTGCAGCGTGCATCCATGGAAACGCAGATAATGCAGTTTTCATCCGCAAAATTATATGCCGCAGATTCGAGCGTTGAAACTCCGCAGCATGGCTTATTATCGGACATTGCCAGCCCTTTAACCGCCGCAACACCGATTCTGATGCCGGTAAAAGAACCGGGACCGTGATTAACACAGAAAGCATCAATCTCATTTATTTTCATATCAGCCTGAGAAAGAGCATTATCAACCATCGGCATAAGAGTTCTGCTGTGGGTAAGACCGGCATTAACAAAACATTCGCTTTTCAGACTTCCGTTTTCAATAACGGCAACACTTGCGGTTTTTGCGGAAGAATCAATTGCAAGGATTTTCAATTAGTTCAGCTCCAAGTATTTCTATATTTCTTTCGTTTTCATTATCGGTTTTGGTTATGGAAACTCTGATGCAGTCTTCGGGGAGAACGGCTTCGATATTCTCGCTCCACTCAATTATGAGGCTCGCACCTTCATCAAGATAATCAAAATATCCTGTTGAATAGAGGTCATCCCATCCCGAAATACGGTACATATCAAAATGGTAAACGGTATTTTTTTCCCCTCTGTATTCGTTGACAAGAGCAAAGGTGGGACTGCTGACATCACAATTAATACCCATCCCCTTAGTAAAGCCTCGTGTAAAAGCGGTTTTTCCCGCACCGAGATCTCCGAACATCGCAACAACACCGCTTTTAACAGTTTGTCCGAGAAGAAATCCGATTTTTTCGGTTTCGTTTACATTTTTTGTTTTATAAATTGCCATACTGCACCACCTTAAGTGATTATATCATATATTAATTTTATTTTCAACTGTAAAAAATCCCGATTCAATAAAGAACCGGGATTTTCGCAACATAAAAATTATTCTTCAAATCTTGCTATAAGAGCTTTGCAGGTTTCGGGGTCGTTTGTGATAAGTCCGTCAACTCCGCATTTCATCATCCTTGTTATTACGGAAGGTTTATCAACCGTCCACACATTGATGCCTACTCCGTTTTTATGAAGTCTTTTGCAATAGTGCTTTGTGACTGCACTGAAATGTGGATGCAGATAATCCGCATTGATTTTCTTTGCAAATTTCACATATCCGAAAAGCATTTCTTTATAAAAATGAGATTTATTGGGAGCATAAAGAAAGCCTGTTTTACACTGGGGGTCAACCTTTTTGCATTCAACAAGCACATCAGCGCTGAAACTTGATATAAGAAGCTTATCAAAAAGCCCGTGTGCTTTTGCTGCATCGATTGTTTTAGCAACAATCTCCATGTTTCCGTCAAGAGGCGGTTTGATTTCAACGTTCATTATTTCAATATCAGCCGTTTCACAAAGTGCATAGAACTCTTCAAGAGAAGGTGCTTTTGTGCCCGTAAATTTCTCATGGAAGTATGAACCGAAATCGAAGGAGCGAAGCTCATCATAGGTCATTTTGTTTACTTCGCCCGTACCGTTTGAGGTTTCATCAATTGTATAGTTATGACAGACAACAGGTACGCCGTCAGATGTAAGATGAATATCGGTTTCAAATCCGTCAACGCCGATCTCAATTGATTTTTCAAATGCAGGAATTGTATTCTGCGGTGCAACAAGATTAGCTCCTCTGTGGGATATAACTTTAAAGCCTGACATACAATCACCTTTCATAATTTTTATTTACAGATAGATTTTAGCAGACTGCAAACAATTTTTCAAGTACAATAACATAATATTTGACATATCCATGTCATAATGGTAAAATTATTTCATCTCATAATAAAGGGTGATTTGATATGTATATGGAAAAATATGAATTCTGGTTTGTGGTCGGAAGTCAGTTCCTCTACGGACCTGAGGTGCTTGACATCGTTGCTGCAAGAGCAGAGGAAATGGCTCAAAAAATGAATGAAAGCGGTCTGCTCCCCTGCAAGGTTGTTTATAAAGTTACCGCAAAAACATCCAAAGAAATTACCGAAGTTGTAAAGGCTGCAAACTATGACGATAAATGTGCAGGTATTATCACATGGATGCACACATTCTCACCTTCAAAGATGTGGCTGAACGGTCTTAAGAATCTTCAGAAGCCTTATTGCCACTTTGCCACACAGTATAACAGAGATATCCCCAACGAAGGAATCGACATGGACTTCATGAATCTCAATCAGGCTGCCCACGGCGACAGAGAACACGGTTTCATAGCAGCAAGACTCCGCACACCCAGAAAGGTTATCATGGGTTACTGGCAAGACGAAAAAGTTCTCAACGAGCTCGGCAAATGGATGCGTTCCGCTGTAGGCGCAGCATTCTCAAGAAGCCTCAAGGTTATGCGTTTCGGCGATAACATGAGAAATGTTGCGGTTACCGAAGGCGACAAGGTCGGAGTTCAGGAAAAGCTCGGTTGGGAGGTCAACACATGGCCCGTAGGCACTCTTGTTGAATATATCAACGCCGTAACCGAAGCGGAAGTTGATGCTCTCATGGCAGAATATGCGGAAAAATATGATTTTGCAACCGATAATCTCGATGCGGTCCGTTATCAGGCAAAAGAAGAAATCGCAATGAAGAAAATGCTTGACGAAAACGGATGCAAGGCATATACAAACACATTCGAAGATCTTTACGGCATGGAACAGCTTCCGGGTCTTGCAAGCCAGCGTCTTATGGAGCAGGGCTACGGCTACGGCGGCGAAGGTGACTGGAAAGTTTCGGCTATGACAGCTGTCTTAAAGGCTATGACCGAAGGCATGAACGGCGGTTCGGCATTCATGGAGGATTATACATACAATCTCGCTCCCGGTGCTGAATATTCACTCGGTGCGCATATGCTTGAAGTCTGCCCCACTCTTGCGGCTGACAGACCCAGAATCGAAGTTCATCCCCTCGGAATCGGCGGCAAGGGCGACCCTGCACGACTTGTTTTTGAAGGCAAGGAAGGCAATGCGGTTGTTATCAGCCTTATTGATATGGGCGGCAGACTGAGAATGATTGTTCAGGATATCGAATGCGTCAAACCCATTCTCCCCATGCCAAACCTTCCCGTTGCAAGAGTTATGTGGAGAGCAATGCCCGACCTCTGCACAGGCGCAAAATGTTGGATTATCGCAGGCGGCGCACATCACACCGTTCTTTCATACGATGCAGATGCAGAAATGCTCCGTGACTTTGCAAGAATCATGGACATCGAATTTGTTCATATCAATAAAGACACAACCCCCGAAGGTCTTGAAAACGAGCTTTTCCTCAATGACCTTGCATGGAAACTCAGATAAAAGCATAAAATTACCGCCGAGCTTTTCGCTCGGCGGTTTTGTTATTTATCAAGTTCTTTCAATGCTTCGGGGAAAAGTTCAATGCTTCTTCTGAGAATTCCGTTCATCTGTGCAATGGCGATTCCGTAGTTTGTCATGGGTATTCCGCAATCCCGTGCGTGATTTGTTCTGCTCTGCATTTCTCGGTTATTGAGCATACACGCTCCGCAG
>JAZSCL010000072.1:0-14338 GCA_045602905.1 Acutalibacteraceae bacterium | reverse complement strand
GACGGCTGCTTAGTTAAGCAGCAAGTGCAACTTTATTGTTGTCGTTTAAATTTAGAAATTGCGGATTTTATAGCGGTCCCGCCCCGCTACTCGCTTATCCGGGCTCAGATTCCCCGTCGAAATCCTTTCATCCCCGTATATATCAATTCGTAATTCGAAATGCGCAATTCGAAATCACGAGTTGTTTTGCGTTTTTGTGATTGAAATTAAAATTTTCAGTAATTCTTTACAATCACCGTATATGCTTTCAAATTGATCTTCAGTGATATAGCCGCTTTCTTTCAAAAGCTCAAGCCAATATTCCGTTTCACTGCACTCTTTAAGAGCGATATTCATTTTTGAATAAAAGTCCGGTTTACTTTGAGCTCTTACCGCTTCTTTTACATTTGCACCTATACTTGTTCCGCTTTTTAATATTTGATTGGCAACAGGTGCAATTCTGTGATTCTCCATCAAATATCTGAACAGTTTTATGATACGCAGAGCAAAGGATTTACTTTTATCAACTATTATATTGTTGTTTTTCATTGAAACTGTACCTTATACAATTGCGAATTGCGCATTACGAATTGCGAATTGACATCGCCTTAGCGATGTTTCTTTGAGCATCTTTTTTGGCTGCTACTTCACGCTTGTCGTAAAGCTTTTTACCTTTACAAAGTCCGATTTCAACCTTGGCTCTGCCTTTTTTGAAATATACGCTCAGCGGTACAATTGCAAGACCTTCCTGCTTGACCTGTCCGTAGAATCTTCTGATTTCTTTTTTATGGAGAAGCAGACGTTTTGTGCGAAGAGGGTCACGGTTGAAGATGTTGCCCTGCTCATAAGGGCTGATATGCATACCGTTGACAAACATTTCTCCGTCCTTCACGAAGCACCATGAATCCTTGAGATTTATTTTACCCTGACGGATTGATTTTACTTCCGTACCGAAAAGTTCAATGCCTGCCTCGAGCTTATCAAGCACAAAATAGTCATGATATGCCTTTTTATTCTGGGCGATTATTTTGATTGAGCTTTCTTTTTCCATTAAAATACCTTTCTTTAACCGTGCGGTTGCCATGCGGTCTGCGATTATACCACACAATATATAAGTGTGTCAATATCCCGATTTTGTTGCATCGGATGAACGGAAAAATATAAATATTTATAATAAAGAAAATATTGTGTCCCGTTCAGAATGTAACCACATTATTTTGAGGTTTTTGCGGTGTAACGTTTTTTTGCATAAAAATCGCGTTTTTTCTTTTTTTCTTCCGCCTCACGCTTTGCGGCGAGTGCTCTTTTTGCTTTCACCTTAGAAAGAGGCTTACCTTTCTTAGCAGGCTTTTTCTTTTTCTCTTCCTTGTTCTTATCGGGGTTTTCTTTATAAAAAACAATGCTTCCGCCCACAACCTGAACAACCTCGCTGCCTGTTGCGGCGGCAAGCTTATCGGCAAATTCTCTGGGGCTTTCGGGTGCGCTTTCAAGAAGCACTTTGAGCTTTATAAGCTCTCTTTTTCTGAGCGCATCGGCGGTCTGCTCAACGAGAGCGTCGGAAATTCCGCCTTTGCCTATCTGAAACAGAGGCTCAAGACTGTTTGCCTGAGCTCTGAGTGCTGCTCTTTCTTTGCTTGTCATCGATTATTCTCTCCAATCATTCCGGCAAGTATTCTTGAGGACTTACCTCTGTGGCTGATTGCATCCTTTTCTTCGGCAGTCAGTTCAGCCATTGTTTTTTCGCCGTTATATTCAACGGGCAGGAAAAGGGGGTCGTAGCCGAAGCCGCCGTTTCCGATTTCTTCATAGCCGATTGTGCCTCTGCATTCGCCTCTTGCAACGAGCTTTGTTCCGTCGGGATAAACACAGCACACAACGCTTACGAATGCAGCACCTCTGTTTTCGGGCTCAACACCCTCAAGGGCTTTGAGAAGCTTTTTGTTGTTTGCGTCATCGTCGCCGTGTTCACCTGCGTATCTTGCGGAGTAAACGCCGGGAGCGCCGTCAAGATAATCAACGGCAAGACCCGAATCGTCGGCAATGCAGGGCATACCGCTTTCTCTGCATCCGCTTTCGGCTTTGATGAAAGCATTTTCTTCAAAGGTTGTTCCCGTTTCTTCAGCATCGGTCAGCTCAACGCCTGCCTCCTCGGCAAGGAGCACTCTTATTCCCAGAGGAGCAAGAATTCTCTGAAGCTCATCACGCTTTTTCATGTTGTGGGTTGCGATGATATAATCCATATATATTATTCCTCACTATTGTCTTCTTCAAACAGACTTTCTGCAAAATCATGGGGTTCAAAGGGTCGAAGGTCGTCGATTCCTTCGCCAACGCCGATAAACTTAACGGGAACTTTAAGGTCATTCTTGATTGCGAGAACAACGCCGCCCTTGGCAGTGCCGTCAAGCTTTGTGAGAATGATACCCGTGATTTCGGCAACATCCTTGAATTCCTTAGCCTGATTAACCGCATTCTGACCCGTTGTTGCATCGAGAACAAGAAGGATTTCTCGGTCTGCATAGGGGAGCTGACGGTCAATGACACGGTAAATTTTCGCAAGCTCTTCCATAAGGTTTTTCTTGTTGTGGAGTCTGCCTGCGGTGTCGCAGATAATGATATCGGCATTTCTTGCCTTGCCGGCTTCGATTGTATCGAAAACAACGGCTGCGGGGTCAGCGCCCTCTTTGTGCTTGACGATATCAACGCCTGCACGGTCTGCCCAGATTTCGAGCTGATCAATAGCAGCCGCACGGAATGTATCCGCCGCACCGAGGATAACTTTTTTCCCCTCTTCCTTGAACATGGCAGCCATTTTGCCGATTGATGTTGTTTTGCCTACACCGTTGACTCCGATAACGAGAATCACCGACGGAACGGTTATCATATCGATTGTTTCGCCGCCGCTGAGAAGGTCGGCAACGATGTTTTTGATTTCTTTTTTTACATCCTTCGCTCTGCGGAGATTCTTCTTGAACACCGCATCACGGAGCTTTTCAACGATTTCCATGGCAGTATTTACGCCGACATCCGACATAACGAGGATTTCCTCGAGGTCATCGTAAAAATCGTCATCTATTTCGTTTTTGCCGTAGAGAGCCGCATTGATAGCTCCCGACATACTGTCTCTGGTCTTTTTGAGACCCTGATTAAGCTTTTTGAAAAATCCCATGGTGTACCTCTATATATAAAATGTATATTACTGCTGCTGAACATTCTTGATAATTTTATCGATTGTTTTCTTCAGCGATGAATCTCTTTCTGCATCCTTTGCAACTGTTTCAAATGAATAAAGGATGGTTGTTCTGTCTCTTCCGCCGAAGAATTCGCTGATTTCTTTCTGAGTAAGGTCGGTTATTTCTCTTACGATATAAATTGCAACCTGTCTTGCTCTTGCGGTTTTTGCATCCTTTTTCTTGGAAATGATATCTGCCTGAGGAACTCCGAATGTTCTGGAGGTTTCAGCGATTATGTTGTTTACAACTGCCGAAACCGGCTTGCTGTCGCTCATGATATCCTTGATTGCGTTCTGAGCCATTGCTATATTGATTGCAGTGCCTTCAAGATTGACAAGCGCATTGATTTTTTTAACAGCACCCTCAAGCTGACGCACATTGGACCTGATTTTTTCGGCGATGAACTGAATAACATCATCGGGAAGCTCAAGGTTGAGCGTTTTTGCCTTGCGGCGGATGATAGCCATTCTTGTTTCGATATCGGGCGGCTGAATGTCTGCAATAAGACCCATTTCGAAACGGCTTCTGAGACGCTCATCAAGAATTTCTATGTCTTTGGGTGAACGGTCGGAAGCAAGAACAATCTGTTTTCCGTCCTGAGTGAGAGCATTGAAGGTGTGGAAGAATTCTTCCTGAGTTGCTTCCTTGCCTGCAATGAACTGAATATCGTCAACGATAAGAATATCGCAGTTTCTGTATTTTTCGTGGATTTCGGTCATACCGTTCTGGCGGATGCCCGCAACAATCATGTTAACGAATTCCTCGCCGCGGGTGAAGATGATATCCGCATCGGGATTCTTGCTCTTGATTTCTGCGCTGATTGCGCTGAGCAGATGAGTTTTTCCGAGACCGGAGTTTCCGTGGATGAAAAGAGGGTTATAAGCTGCGCCCGGAGTTGCCGCAACTGCCTGAGCAGCAGCATGGGCAAATCTGTTTGAAGGACCGACAACGAATGTTTCGAATGTGTTCTTTTCTATGCTGAGCGGAGCGGCAGAAACAGGATTCTTTTCAGGCTCTGCAGATTTCTTTATAATATCGTCGGGAACAACAAGAACAATTTCAACATCAAACCCCATAACCTCTTTGAAAGCGTTGCCCAATTCATCGGGGAATTTCTGTTCTATGATTTTTTTCATGAATTCACCGGCAGCAATAACAGCCTTTGTTCCGTCAAAGCTGATAAGTTCAAGAGACCTGAACCAGACTCCGTAAATAATGTCGCCGATACTTTTCTTTATCTGTTCGTGCACAAGCTGCCACATCTCATTAAGCGATTCCATATACTGTATCTCCTCCGTTTCCTTATTTTTTCGCACAATCCGTCATTTTACTGATAATGATACATAATAGAGTATAACATAACGGTTTTGATTTTTCAAGAAAAAACACAGAAAATCATATTAATAAAAAATTTTTGTTGACATTAGCGGTCAAGCTGTTATATAATGTGTATTCCGAGGGGTATTTTACCCTTGTTTTGTTATGCTTAATAATCGGAATCAGATTATATATTTGGTTTTGGTTGATTTTAAAATTGAAACGGAGGTAAAGCAATGAAAAGAACTTACCAGCCCAAGAAGCGTCATCGCAAGATGGAACACGGCTTCCGCAAGAGAATGGCTGACAGAAACGGCCGCAAGGTTCTTGCACGCCGCAGAGCAAAGGGCAGAAAGCAGCTCACTTATTAATCCGAAGGATTGATGAAAAAGATGTCCGGAGCAGTAACCCTGAAACAGAATACGGAATTCCACCGTGCATACGGCAGGGGTAAGGTAAAAACCTCCCCGGGACTTGTGACCTATGCTGTCAAAAACAGAGGTATGGGTTGCCGAATCGGAATAACAGCCGCAAAAAAACTCGGCTGTGCAGTTGAGAGAAACAGATGCCGCCGCATCATCAGGGCGGCATTCTCCTCAATTTCTCCTCAATGCAGCGGTAATTGGGATATCGTTTTTGTTGCAAGGTTCAAAACCAAAAAGCTCAAAAGCAGCGACCTTGTTCCCGTTATGCAGCAGCATTTAACGGAGCTTGGTGTAATCAGGGGCAGTGCGGGGGCTGATATATAATGAAAAAAATCATGCTTGCCGCAATCCGCTTTTACCAGAGGCACATTTCCCCGCTGTTCCCGCCAATGTGCAGGTATTATCCGACCTGCTCTCAATATGCCATTGATGCTATTAAAATTCACGGAGTATTCCGCGGATTTTTTCTTGCGTTATTCAGGATTTTGAGATGTAACATTCTTTTCCCCGGCGGATATGATCCTGTTCCGCCAAAGAAACACAAACACTCGGAGGACAAAAAATGACTTTTCTTTATGATGTTCTCGGACCGGTATTCGGTTTTCTTTTAAGAATAATCTATGATACAATCGGATTCGGCAACTATGCTGTTTCCATTGTTTTGCTGACACTTTTATCAAGAATAATTATGACTCCCACAACAATCAGTCAGCAGAAGGGTATGGCGAAAACCCAAAGAATACAGTCAAAGGTCCGCAAGATACAGGCAAAATATGCAGGCAATCAGCAGAAGATTCAGGAAGAAACCAACGCACTCTATCAGCGCGAGGGTTATAATCCCATGAACGCAGGCTGTGCACCCATGATTTTCCAGTTTGTATTGCTCTTCGGTCTTATCGGCGCAATCTACTATCCTCTGAGCCATTTCCTGACAGGAATCACAGACGATGAAATAAAAATCCTTTCCGATGCTGTTGCAAAAATCGACAACTCAAAGTTCTCAAACAGCACTCATCTTGTTGAACTGCTCATCATCCAGAATATCGACAAGCTTCAGGGACTTCCCGGCGTAAGCCAGGCAACATACGAAGCAATCGCAGGTGTAAACTTTGATTTCTTCGGTCTGTTCTCATTGGGTGATATCCCCATGGGCCACAAATTCCCCCACATTATCTGGATTATTCCCGTTCTCTCCTTCATTTCTTCATTTGCAACGGGTCTCTATTCACAGATGAAGCAGAAAAAGTCAAATCCCGCCATGGCGAACAATCCCATGATGGGCTGCATGACCTTGTTCATGCCTTTATTCTCACTCTATTTCGTTGTCAACTATCCCGCAGGTATCGGTATCTACTGGATAGCTTCCAGCATTTTCGGTTTCCTTTCAACCGTTATAGTAGGACATTTCTACAGTCCCAAAAAGACTCTCGCCAAGCTTATGATTGACGAAACGGTTGCCCGCCGCTCAAAAGAAATCAATACCAAAAAGATTGCGGAAAAAAAGGAATAATTCAACATTAAAAACCAGGCGGTGAATTGTTTTGATTAAAGAGGCATTTGGCACAGGCGCCACTCTTGAAGAAGCAAAAGATGCTGCCCTCAAGGCTCTCGGAGCTCCTGAGGATGCAGATGTAAAATATGAAATAATAGAAAAACCCAAAGCAAAGGTGTTCGGACTTTTCGGCGGTTCCGATGCGAAAGTTAAGGTATACTTTGAAATTCCCGACGATCCCTTCGCAAAAGCAAAGGATTATGTTATGACAATCCTCAATTCACTTGGCATTGAGGAAGCTGAAATCGAAGTTGAAGCAGACGATGAAGATGTTAAAATCAACATCAGCTGCGGTGATGATTACGGCTCGGTTATCGGCAGAAGAGGTGAAACTCTTGACGCAATCCAGTATCTTACACGCCTTGTAATCAACAGAGGCTCGGAAGAATACAAGAGAGTTTCAATCAACGTAGGCAACTACCGTGAAAAGAGAGAAAACACTCTCCGCTCACTTGCACGCAAGAATGCCGCAAAGGTAAGAAAATACGGCAGAAATGTTGTGCTTGAACCCATGAATCCTTATGAACGCAGAATTATTCACACAACCGTTCAGGAAATCGAAGGCGTTACCTCCCATTCGGTAGGCAGCGACGGCGACAGAAAGGTTGTTATCACCCTTGAAGAAGGTGTTAAGCCCACAAACGGCGGCGGTAACTACAGAGGAAACCGCGGCGGATACAACAAGGGCGGATATAATAAGGGCGGCTACAGAGGAAACAGAGGCGGTAACGGCGGCAGACGCTATAACAGCGAAAGCTCCGAATCAGCACCCTCAAGAGCACCACGTTCGGATTCCGCAGGTGCATCGCTCTACGGCAAAATCGAAATCAATAAGTAATCAGAGTTTAAGGACAGCTTCGGCTGTCCTTTTTCATATCAACAATGCGTCGCAGACCCTTAACTTTGCACTTAACAAAAAGCTGCCCCGGATTTCTCCGGAGCAGCAATTTTTATTTATGGAATTATTTGTAAAGAGGACCGTAGTTTTCGCAAGCTCTGAAGTCTGCGCCTTCAAGGTCTTTTGTGCCGAATGCACCCCAGCAAGCGGGACGGAAAATCTTTTCGTCGGGAACGTTGTGGAGAGCAACGGGAATGCGGAGCATTGATGCCATTGTGATGATATCTGCACCGATGTGACCGTAGGAGATTGCGCCGTGGTTTGCGCCCCAGTTGTTCATGAGGTCATAAGCCGACTTGAATGCGCCTTCGCCTGTGCATCTGGGTGCGAACCATGTGCAGGGCCATGTGTAGTCTGTTCTCTTCCAGATAATGTCTGAAACTTCGTCGGGAAGGTTAACTGTCCAGCCTTCAACGATCTGAAGAACGGGGCCGAGACCCTTAACGAGGTTAAGACGAATCATTGTTGCGGGCATTTCAGCTCTGGTAAGGAAGCGTGAGGAATATCCGCCGCCTCTGAAGTAGCCGTTGTCAGCTGCGTTCCAGGTTGTAGCTTCAAGAATCTTGTCAGCATCAGCTTCTGTAACATTGTACCACTCTTTGATGATACCGTTGCCGTTTTCGTCCTTAACTTCACCGCAAGCATCAAGGCAGCAAGCGCCTGAGTTGATGAGATGGATAAATCCGCCTGCATCCTTAGCCTTGCCTTCGATGTCATAGCCTGTAACTCTCTTAACTGCGTCTGCACTCCAGTGAGTACGAACGTCAGCAAACATCTGAGGTCTGTTTGTAAGTAATTTCATGAAGAGCATACCGATGCCGTTGAGAACGTCGTTTTCAGTTGCAAGGATGTAGGGCTCCCTTGTGCCTTCCCAGTCAAATGAAGTGTTGAGAAGTGCTTCTGCAAAGTCAGCGTTGGGATAGAAGTCTGTCCACTGTCTCTGACCCTGGAAGCCTGCTGCGATAGCGTTGTGACCAACCATTTCTTCTTCGCAGCCTGCGGGAAGATTTTCGTTGCCGTTCATGAGGTCCTTGATGATGCACATCATCTTAACAACGAATTCCCAGTCCTTTTCCTTCTGCTCGTCGCTCTTTCTTACGAAATCGGGGTTCTTATCGAAGCCTTCGGTGCACTTTGCCTTTGTCCAAGCAAGAGCCTTCTGATATTCAGCCTCGTCATAAATGCCTTCGGACATTCGGCGAATGATTTCAACCTCGTCAACTGATTCAACTCTCATGCCGAGATATTCTTCGATGAAATCGGGATCGATTGATGAACCTGCAATACCCATGCAGATTGAACCGATCTGAAGGTAGCTCTTGCCTCTCATTGTTGCAACTGCAACAGCTGAACGTGCGAAACGGAGGAGCTTTTCCTTAACATCATCGGGAACGGAAGCATCGTCAGCATCCTGAACGTCTTTGCCGTAGATACCGAATGCGGGGAGACCCTTCTGTGCATGAGCTGCAAGAACCGATGCAAGGTAAACAGCGCCGGGTCTTTCTGTAGCGTTGAAGCCCCATACACCCTTGATTGTGTTGGGATCCATATCCATTGTTTCGGAGCCGTAGCACCAGCAGGGAGTAACGGAAAGTGTGATGTCAACGCCTTCCTTCTTGAACTTTGCTGCACAAGCTGCTGCTTCTGCAACTCTGCCGATTGTTGTGTCAGCGATAACAACCTTTACGGGTTCGCCGTTTGAGTAGCGAAGATTTTCTTCGAAGAGAGCCTTGGCTGTTTTAGCCATGTTCATTGTCTGCTCTTCGAGTGAACCTCTTACGTTGAGGGGTCCTCTTCTGCCGTCGATGATGGGGCGGATACCGATAACGGGGTAATCGCCGATAAGTCTGTTCTTTGCCATAATAGCATCTTCCTTTCTATAGGTGAGTTATATGATTTTTATTTTATAACCGCTTTGAATCTCTCATAAGCTTCTGCCCATTTATCGGCATCTGCGGGATTGTATTCAACGGTTTTTTCGCTTGCTTTAACGATTTTTCTTGCCTCCGCAACGTTTTTAACAGCACCGCTTGCCATAAGCTGAACGGCAATGTTGCCAAGAACGGTTGCTTCAATAGGTCCTGCCACAACCTTGCGGTTGCAGGATGATGCTGTCATCTGACAAAGGAGAGTATCCTTTGTTCCGCCGCCGATAACATGGATTGCGGGATATGTTTTGCCCGTGCAGTCCTCAAGGTCATCAAGGGTGAGGTGATATTTCATTGCAAGGCTTTCGTAGATGCAGCGCATAACCTCGCCAACGCTTTCGGGCACTGCCTGACCTGTTTTCTTGCAGTAATCTTTAACACGCTGAGGAATGTTGCCGTGAGGCACAAACTCGGGTGCATCGGGGTCGATGAAGCACTTGAAGGGTTCAGCCGCCAGTGCGAGTTTTTCAAGGTCTGCATAGGAATAATCGCTGCCGTTTCTGTTCCAGTGACGGCGGCTTTCCTGAATAAGCCACAGACCGATGATATTCTTAAGAAATCCGACGGATGAATCACAGCCGCCTTCGTTGGTTACGTTCATTGCAAGGGATTTTTCGTTAACGATGGGTTCTTTAAGCTCTGTTCCGAAGAGTGACCATGTTCCGCTTGAAAGGAAAGCAAAATCCTCGCTTTCGGCAGGTACGGCGGTGATAGCGCTCTGTGTATCGTGACCGCAGACGCTGATAACGTCAACGTTTTCAATGCCGCATTCCTCACATATATCGTCTGTTACCTTGCCGAGAACGCTGCCCGAGGGAACGATTTCGCCGAGCAGACGGGAAGGTATTCCGAGTCTGTCAAGCAGACCCGTTGCCCACTTCTTGGTTCTGAGGTCAATCATCTGCGATGTGGTTGCGATTGAATATTCGGTTGTCATTTTGCCCGTGAGCATATAACCGAAAAGGTCGGGCATGAAGAGAAGTCTGTCGGCTCTTTCGAGAATATGAGGACGGTACTTTTTAAGCGCATAAAGCTGATATATTGTGTTCAGCTCCATGAACTGGATGCCCGTTGTTTCGTAAAATTCCTTGTTGGGAACTGTTTCGGCACATTCTTCAATAAGACCGACCGTTCTGGGGTCACGGTAGTGAACGGGATTTTCAAGAAGACAGCCGAATTCATCAATCAGACCGAAGTCAACGCCCCAGGTATCGATACCGATGCTGTCGAAACCTCCGGCCTGCTTTGCGTTGATGATACCCTGCTTGATGTTATAGAAAAGGCGCAGAACGTCCCAGTACATGGTGTTGCCAACCTTTACGGGGTCGTTTGAGAAGCGGTGAACTTCTTCGAGGGTGATTTTTTCGCCGTCGAATTTGCCGAGAATGGCTCTGCCGCTTGATGCGCCGAAGTCAATTGCTAAAACCTGCTTTTGCATTTGGAACTCCTTTCGAGGGATAGGGGTCGATGTGGGCACTGACCCCTATGTTTTTTACTGGATAACTACACCCTTTTTAAGAATGATGTTTGCATAAATTGCTGTTTCGCCTGTTGCAATAACGGCATAAGCCTTCTTTGCTCTGTCATAAAAAGCAAAGCGTTCAACAAGCTCAATATTCTTTTCGCCCTCTTCGGCAGTTATGGTCTTTTTATAGTCTGCCCAGATGGGAGGGGGATTTGATGCGTCGCCGTTATCCATGAGAGCAACGGGAGCGTCAACATAAGTGTCAAGGGGCATAAGCTTGAGAATCGCCTCAAGAATTTCATTTACGCCGTGTCCGTCAAGGCGTACAAGACGCTGTGCAATCGATGCTGAGGGGAAGTTGCCGTCACCGATAACGATTTCGTCGCCGTGACCCATTTCCATAAGGATTTTGAGAAGCTCGGGGGAGATAATAGGGGAGATGTTTTTAAGCATTTTTATTATCCTTCTTTCTGATGTTTTATCGGCGGGAGCAAGCCCCCGTCCTACATTAATTACATTGTTGAGTACATACTGTACATATTGCTGTAGATTCCGCCTTTTTCCATAAGCTCGGAATGCGAGCCGTGCTCTGCAATTCCTTCTTCGGTAAGAACGATTATTTCATCCGCATTGCGGATTGTTGTAAGACGGTGAGCGATTGTAAGAGTTGTTCTGCCCTGAGCAAGACGTTCAAGACTTTCCTGAACAAGCTTTTCGCTTTCGTTATCAAGAGCCGAGGTTGCTTCGTCGAGCAGAAGCACCGGAGGATTTTTAAGGAATACTCTTGCAATGGAGATTCTCTGTTTCTGTCCGCCTGAGAGCTTGACTCCTCTTTCGCCCGTATATGTATCGTAGCCGTTGGGAAGTGCGGAGATAAAATCGTGTGCACCCGCCTTTTTTGCGGCTTCGATGATTTCTTCGTCGGTTGCGTCGGGTTTGCCGTAGATAAGATTTTCACGGATTGTGCCGGAGAAAAGATATACATCCTGAGCAACAACGCCGATGTTTTCGCGCAGTGAATGAAGGGTTATATCCTTGATATTCTTGCCGTCAAGCAGAATTTCGCCGTTTTCGATTTCATAGAATCTGGGGATAAGGTTGCAAAGTGTGGTTTTGCCTCCACCGCTGGGTCCCACAAGAGCAACATTTTCGCCCTTGCCGATATGCAAATCGAGATGATTGAGAATTTTCTTTTCGCCCTTGACATAGCTGAAAGAAACATTTTTAAACTGAATATCACCCTGAACATTTTTGATATCAACAGCATCGGGAGTGTCTGCGATTTCGGGAACTTCATCCATGATATCCGCAAAACGCTCGATACCCGTTATGCCTCTGCTGAACTGCTCGCTGAAATCGACGATTGAACGGATTGAACCGAGCAAGGTTGAAACAAGCAGAAGACTTGCGGTAAAATCACCCGGAGTTGTTACACCGATGTGCATGAAATATGCGCCGACGCCGACAACCGCAATATACATTATGCCGTCGATAAGAGTAACTGTTGCGTGGAAAGACGACATGAATCTGTAGTTTTTGGTTTTGATGCCGACATATTCACTGTTGCCTTTTGCGAACTTTTCTTTTTCGGTTTTTTCGTTTGTGAATGAGCGTACAACTCTTACACCGAGCAAGCTGTCTTCAATTCGGGCGTTGATTTCGCCGACCTGATGACGGCTCTGACGGAAGGTGTCACGCATTTTGGTTCGTGTTTTCTTCGTGAGAATAATCATAAACGGCATCATGCAGAAAACGCATATTGCAAGACGCCAGTCCATTGACGCAAAAATCGCAAAGCTTGCAATGAATTTGACAACCGTCATAAAAACCATTTCGGGGAAGTGATGTGCCCATTCCGCAACATCGAAAAGGTCGGAAGTCATACGGCTCATAAGCTGACCGACTTTTGTGTTATCGAAAAACGAGAATGAAAGCGACTGCAGATGGTCAAACATATCTTCTCTCATTTTGTTTTCGATTTTAATGCCCATAACATGGCCGTAGTATGCCTGACAGTAGCTCGCACCGCAGGCGATTATTTTAAAAGCTATGTAGAAAAGACAGATACCGATTATTCTTTTAAGAGTGAGCGATGCGATATCCTCAACACCTGCGTTTGTTATTTCACGGACAATCAATGGCAGGGCGATATCGCAGGCGGCTGTAACAGCAACGCAGCACAGCACGAGAGCTTCGGTGCCGAGATGCTTTTTCAGATACGGGAAAAAGCGTTTTATCAATGAAATATTCTTTTTCATTGAGTTTTTTTCTTTCGTTTCTTCGGGAGCAGCTCCCGACTGTTTGGTTTTCATTTTTATTTCCTCTTTCTGTTAAGTGGCAGTATAATCCGATATCATATATTATGTAATAAAAATACAGATTTGTAAAGTAGGTTTTTGTTAATTGTTTCAAAAAGTTTGAAAAAATATACATTAAGGAGTTCTTAAACTTTCTTAATGATTTCTTAATGATTTACCCACTTTTTTCTTAGAAATTTCCGAGGTATAATACAGACATGATAAACAAACACGAAACAGATTAACATAAACGGAGGAAAAAATCATGGCAGTTTTCGCAGCAATCGTTATCACACTCACAGTTACAACAGGCGTACTTATTGCAAAAGACGATTCACCCGTCGTTGCGTAAACTGCGTCGGATAATAATTACGGAGGGGACAGAAATGGCAGTATTTGCAGCAATTGTTATCACACTTACAGTTTCAACGGGAGTTCTTATCGCAAAGGACGATTCACCCGCTGTTGTTTAAGAGAAAATAAAAATGTTTAAGGAGGTTTCGCAATGTTTTGGGGTATTGTTGGCTTAACATTAAGCTATTGGGCAACATGTTATGCAGCCGGCGTAGCAAGAGGCGCTTGCGGTAGATAAAAAGCGTTTAAAGGGGACAAGAGAAACAGAGCCGGGTGATAAGCCCGGCTTTCTGTATTTAAGGGTTTATTGTTAAATCGGAAATTTGTTTTTCAGGGACACTAATAAAAAAGGGGGGGATGATTTTTCGAAAGTGATCTCTGAAACCAAATATATCGGAGTTGTTTTACTTTTGACGGATATATCATTGTATAAGACGGGAAGAGTGGAGAAAATGATTCAGATGTTCTGATTATAAAATACTAAAGGAGGAGACAGGAATGTTAATATTCGCATTAATTCATTTGTTGATGATACCGATAGCTTATCTTTTTCAAGCTTTTCCGTTCTTGAGTCAGATAGCGGAATCTACTATGGGTGGAATACTGAATCTGTTGGAATGGATTCAGGGGTAGAAGCATAAAACCGATAACTACGGCGGATATGAGCATTGCCCCCGCAGATGAAATCTATAATCAATAATTACGAATTCAGAATTACGCATTACGAATTTGTAACACATTTATCCGACCTCACATAGTATGTGAATGTAAGCGGTCAACGCTTATAGTTTTGTGAAAACCGATTCCATATGTCTGAAACACAATATCTCACGCACATTCGAGCATTTTTCTCTTTGACATACGCTCGTATGCCTGCATCGAAGAAATGC
>JAZSCL010000071.1:0-3444 GCA_045602905.1 Acutalibacteraceae bacterium | reverse complement strand
CGGAGGTTTCCGTGAGAGCTTTGGCAAGAAGCGGATATTTTTTCTCCATTGATTTATCAAGGGTAACATCCGTATATTCGCTCCTTACAAGCATAGTAGGATAATCTTCATACCATTCATAATGAGAAATATATTCTTTGTTGAGTGAAAGAACGGTTATTTCTTCGCTTGTTTCATTTTCGGCAGTCTGTGCTGTTTCGTTTGGAGTAACCTCCTGCCGAGAAGATTCTCCGCAAGAGGTAAAAGCAACCGCGAAACACAAAACCAGTAATATGCCGATAATTCTTTTTATCTTATCCATCAACATCAAAATCCTTTGACGATGAACGCTACAAGTTCGGTTGCCGAACGGTCTTCACGTTCATCTGTCATAATTGTAATAATACTTCCGTCATCAAGAACTGCACAAGCGCAGAACCACGGATAATTTGTGGAGAAAATATCTCCGTCAGAAATCTCTGCAATGAATTTGCCGTTGCTATCCCAAAGAAGAACATCCCTCATATTGCCGTCAAAGCCAATATATCCGTTTGCGGTTTGAGTTACAAAAGTAACGCTGCCGAGTCCCTCACCTTCGGCATCGCAGAGAGTTTTCTGAAGAACACCGTCTTTGTTGTAAATGAACACTTTGTGACCGCTGTCGTCTGCGGCATTCGCACAAACGTAAATGTTGTTTTCATCAACGCAGAGATGCATTATTGTATCTGCTTCTTTGAAGATTACGGGAGTTGAGGCGAATGTATTTCCGCTGAATGTAACAATTTCACACTCATTTGATGTGAAATAATTAACGCCCCAAGAACCTGACGGATGAATTGCAAAATTGTCAATATCTTCGTAAGTTGCAACTATGCTGCCACTTTTAATGCAGAGAATATCGTTCAGACCGCCACTTACCCAGAGTGTGCCGTCAGCCGTTGCTTCAATTCTCTCGTAATCGTCTTCGGGAAGTTCGATTTTATTAACAAAGGCAAGGCATGCACCGTCATAGTGGCATTCGCTGAGCTCACCGTCAACAAGAACATACACTCTGTCACCGATTGCAGCAACGGAATGGTCAAAGGTTTCAAAGGTTGTGACGGGTGCTTCAAAGGGAACGAATGTTGATGTAACGGTAAATGCGCCGGCAGCTATGCTTGCATCATCAGCTGAGAATCTTTCTCCTTCCCATTCCCAAGGGCCATCTTCATTATCGATATCCTCAAGATTGAAGGTTATGCCTTCAAGAAGGGCGGCAATGTGGCTGTCGTTGATGTCGGTTGCATCAAACTTGACATAAACCGATGCGTTTGCGTTTTCAACACGGTTGAAATAAACGAGCGTGTCATCGCCGTCATCGTATCTGAGCAGGTCAACGCCGCCGATATTTACGGTTTCATAAGCGTTGTTTTCTTTGTACTCATACTGGTTGAATCCGTAATAAACAAGGTCTTCACGGAAATCATAAGGCTCGTCGATTTCAACGCTGATTACAGCCTCGACTATGTAATATTCTTCGTCTTCGGGGTCGAGAACCTGAAGAACAGCTTTGGAGTATTCTTCTTCATTCTTGAAGTCATCTTCAATGTTTATCCAACCGTCACTGAGCTTAACCGTAAAAAGTGAAGTTTCAATGTCTGCATCGGAATTGCCGGCGGGTGCTTTTGTGTTATCGGGTTTATCGGGGGTATCATCGCCGCAAGCGGCAAGCGTAAATACCATTAAAAGTGCAAGAAGTAATGTGAATAATTTTTTCATACCTACATCTCCTTTTATTTGTTATGCCCAGGGGTCTTCTTCTACGGGCACACGGATATCTGCAAGGCATTGGATTTCAACAAGGAACCACTGGCCCGTTGAAGGCTTTTTGCGAAGCTTCATAGGTCTGGGGTTATCCGCACCTCCGCTTTTGACATAGAGCGTTGCCCAGTTTTCGTTATCAAAAGAATACGGGTTTTCAATTACCGCAATTTTATAAGGAACATCGGGCTTATAGCTGTTCTGCGGAGTTGCGCCCTCAAAATATGAGCGTGCTTTATAAGGGTCGGAGCCGAGATGCTCTTTGATAAACTGCTTTTCAAGACCGCTGACCTCTGCGGGACCTTTTAAGAAATTGAGCATTTCAATTGTGGCATCGGGATTGTGCTCATAATTGCACAAAGCCGCAAGGGTCAGTGCAGTAGTTTTGAAGGCGGAATCAAGGCTTGCTTCGGGTAATGCCTGAAGCTCGGCGACATTTGTCGGAAGTGAAGCAAAGGTAAAGATTTCGGTGTGATTTCTGCCCTTGCCCACTGACTGCACGGCACTGTTCACCGCTTTGTTGATACCCTGCGAAACCTCTCTTTTAAGTGCGGATTCTGCCTGTCTTTTGAGTGAATCAAAAAATCCCAACGGTATTACCTCCTTATTTCTTTTCTGTCTGCTTCGGTTTTTCTCTGCGTTCGACGTTATTGTAAAGGAAATTGTCTGCACTTCCTGTTATAATCATACTGCCCGGTCGCGTATAAACTGTTGCATTTTTCTGCATTTTTACCGACTTGTTTTTTGAGGCAATGCCGTTAATGATAAGAAAACCGACAAGCAGACCGATAAGAAGCGAAACGGGAAGCCAGATTATAGAAACTCCGTCTTTTTCGTTTTCGGTTTTCGGCTCGTCTGTTTCGCCTGCATAAACAAACTCATCCTCATAAACGTATCCGCCCGAATAACCGTTTTCAAGATATTCCATCGCAAGGTTATAGCAGGCATAAATTCCGCCGTAATAGCTCTCGTTCAGGTCATAGGCATCTTTCATGCTGTCAACGGCGACATCGGTGAAAGTTTTTTCCGCTTCGCCCGAAACAAAGGTGACATACGTTTTGTTCCAATCATCGTGAACGATTATAAGTCCGTTTTCGTTGTCGGTATAATCGCCGTAAGTTTCCGATGCAAATTCGGCGGCAGACACGTCACCCGTGCCTTCGCTTATGCAGAAAAGCACGGTAATGCCGTAAGCCGTTTCAAGCTTTTCGGCAAACGAATCGAGTTCTTCTGTTTCACTTGAAGAGAGCTTGTCGGTGTAGTCAATTACATACTGCTGAGTGTAAGCAGATGCGGAAATTGCCGCCGAAAGATAAATTATAACTGCAATCAAAGTTGCAAAAATCTTTTTAGTCATTTTCCGCACCTCCTTAAAGCAGTTCAATCAGCCACATAAGGCCGTAGATAACTGCACCTATGCCTGCACCGAGAAACAGAGAAGCTTTTGTAACGGCTTTTTTATCCGTGGGAATGTTGCCGACGAATTTGCCCGTTTGTCCGTTCATTGCAAAGGTGAAATTTTCGACGTTCCAGGAAGTATTAAGCAACCAGACGGGATAAAGAGCGTATTTGTATATTCCGTTTGCAACGTTCATGCTGACGCTCTGCGATTCCACGTCATCATACCCCTTAACGGTCTCCTTGAAAGCATCGTCAATGCTCTGC
>JAZSCL010000070.1:0-19569 GCA_045602905.1 Acutalibacteraceae bacterium | reverse complement strand
GAAAGCAAGGGTTACTGCGCCCATTTCGGTGATGTTTTTGATAATAACGAAAAGATTGACGAGGCGGTTTGCCTCGTTTTTCGTGCGCCCAGAAGCTATACGGGCGAAGATACTGCCGAGATTTCGTGTCACGGCGGTCTTTACATAACAAAACGCGTGCTCCGTGCCGCACTTGAAGCAGGTGCAGTGCCTGCTGAGGCAGGGGAATTCACAAAAAGAGCTTTCATCAACGGCAAAATAGATCTCGCTGCAGCCGAAAGTGTTATGGCACTCATCGGAGCATCGGGCAAGCAGGCTGCCGCAGCCGCTCTCAACACTCTTGACGGCAATCTGAGCCGTGAAATACGCAAATGTGCCGAAAATATCATCGGTGTGTGCGCATCTCTTGCCGCATGGGTTGACTATCCCGATGAGGATATTGAAGACACCGAAGCAGGGGATATGCTGCCTGTTTTCATTGAAACACGCAGGGCTCTTGCCGATATCATACGACGATATGACTGCGGACGAGCCGTAACTGACGGAATTGATGCCGTTATTGTCGGCAGACCCAACGTCGGCAAATCAACTCTGATGAATATGCTTTCGGGATTTGAGCGTTCAATCGTTACCGACATCGCCGGCACAACCCGTGATGTTGTCGAAGAAAGAATCGTGCTCGGCGAAATTGTTATGAGAGTTGCCGACACAGCAGGAATCCGTGAAACCGAAAATGTAGTTGAAAACATCGGTGTCAATCTTGCAAAACGCCGTCTCGAGCGTGCGGAGCTTGTGCTTGCCGTTTTTGACGGAAGCGAACCTCTGACCGATGATGACTTTGATATAATCAGACAGTGTGAGGGCAAACGCGCCGTTGCGCTTCTCAACAAAACCGATCTTCCCGTAGCTGCAGACCGAGAAAAAATCAACGCCGCCTTCAACCACGTTGCGGAGCTTTCGGCATCCACGGGCGAGGGCAGGGAAGAGCTTGAGAAAGCGGTTAAGAAAATTTTCTCAACCGATGAGTTTGACCCGAATGCCGCTTGCCTCACCAGCGAGCGTCAGCGTCAGTGCTGCGTGAATGCCATGTCTCACATCGACGAGGCAATCTCCGCACTTCAGCTCGGAGTAACTCTCGATGCTGTCAACGTGTGTGCCGACTGTGCAATCGATGCTCTTCTTGAGCTGACGGGTGAAAAAGCAACCTCCGCCGTTGTTGACGAAGTATTCTCCCGTTTCTGCGTAGGTAAGTAATTATAATTCTAATTTGTAATAATAATTACGTTTATTATTCTTATTTTGCATTAAAATACGCCATTTTCGTTTACAGCCAATGGAAATTTTTTAAACGATGCAGAGTTAATTTCAAATATCTCCATCGTCTCCAGAGCAGAGGTTTTTTGAGAGCAAAATCAGACTCTTAATTGCGAATTACGCATTTCGAATTTCGAATTGATATAAGGTGTTACTATGGAATACATTTCAGAAAATTTTGATATCGCCGTTATCGGCGCAGGTCATGCGGGAATCGAAGCAGGTCTTGCTGCGGCTCGTCTCGGATGTAAAACTGCGGTTTTCACAATCAATCTCGACTGGGTCGGCAATATGCCATGCAATCCGTCAATCGGCGGCACATCAAAAGGACATCTTGTGCGTGAAATCGATGCTCTCGGCGGCGAAATGGCTGTTGCGGCTGACCTTAACACTCTGCAGAGCCGTATGCTCAATCTCGGCAAAGGTCCTGCAGTGCACAGTCTCCGTGCACAGATTGACCGCCGAGCATACTCCGACTACATGAAAAATGTTATGGAAAAAACCGATAATCTCTACCTCAAGCAAGCCGAAATCGTTGACCTCCGCCGTGACGGCAACGAATGGATTCTCAAAACCAGGCTTGAGGCTCTCCACCGTGCAAAGGCGGTTATCCTCGCAACGGGTACTTTCCTTGCAGGCAAGGTTTATATCGGCGACGTTTCCTACGAAAGCGGACCCGACGGAATGTTTCCCGCTGTTGAGCTTGCAAAATCCCTCAAGGAATTGGGACTTCTTACCCGCAGATTCAAAACGGGAACTCCCCCTCGCATAAACCGCAGAAGCGTTGACACTTCAAATCTTGAACCTCAGTACGGCGATGAACGAATCGTTCCATTCTCATTCAACAGAAACATAGAAATCCGTAACACCGAACCTTGCTATATTACATACACAGGTGCCGAAACCAAGAAAATCATTCTTGAAAATCTTCACCGTTCACCCCTCTATTCGGGCAAAATTGACGGCGTCGGCCCTCGTTACTGTCCGAGTATTGAGGATAAAATCGTTCGATTCTCCGAAAAAGAGCGTCATCAGATTTTTGTTGAGCCGTGCGGAGCAAACACAGACGAAATGTATCTTCAGGGCGTTTCATCATCACTGCCCGAAGATGTTCAGATAAAAATAGTCCGTTCAATCCCCGGACTGGAAAATGCAGAGTTTCTCCGCACTGCATATGCTATTGAATACGATTGCGTTGACCCACTCACCCTTCGTCAGACACTGGAATTCAAGGATTTTGAAGGTCTTTACGGTGCGGGTCAGTTCAACGGTTCAAGCGGATATGAGGAAGCCGCCGCTCAGGGTCTTGTTGCAGGCATGAACGCTGCTCTCAAAATTCTGGGCAAAGAACCCGTTATTCTTGACCGCACAACCTCATATATCGGCACTCTGATTGACGATTTGGTAACAAAAGGCTGTTCCGACCCTTACAGAATGATGACTTCCCGTTCGGAATACAGACTCATTCTCCGTCAGGATAACGCAGACCGCAGACTCACTGAAATAGGCTACGAAGCAGGTCTTATCTCAGAGGAAAGATATGCCGAGTTTAAAAAGAAGCTTGAACTTATCGCCGAGGAGCGTGAAAGAATCGAAAATCTTTCAATTCCGAAGAGTGATGAGCTTGATGCTGTTCTTGTTTCACGTGAAACATCGCCCATGGAAAAGGGAGTTAAAATGATTGAGCTTTTGAAAAGACCTCAGCTCAACTACGAAGTTCTTGCTCCCTTCGACAAAACACGACCCGATTTGCCCTATGAAATTTTTGAGCAGGTTGAAATTGATATAAAATACGAGGGTTATTTAAAGCGTCAGCAGATGCAGATTAACGACCTACGCAGGCTTGAAGTCAAGCGACTTCCCGAAAATCTGGATTATAAGCTTGTTACGGGTCTCCGCCTTGAAGCAACCGAAAAGCTTTCCAAAATCCGACCCGAAACCGTGGGTCAGGCATCAAGAATTTCGGGTGTTTCACCTGCAGATATTTCGGTTTTACTTATCTACCTCGAGAGGAACGGTATAAATGGTTAACATTGATTTACTGAAATCCGATGCCGAAAAGCTCGGAATTTCAATTGATGACGATAAAACAAAAAGATTTCAAAGGCTTGCTGAGCTTCTTATTGAGCAAAACAAAACGATGAATCTTACCGCAATAACCGACCCCGACGGTATAGCCGTCAAGCATTTTGCAGACAGCATTTCTGTTCTGACTTCGGTTGATTTTGCAGAAAATGCAAGAGTGCTCGATGTGGGTACGGGTGCGGGATTTCCGGGAATTCCCCTTCTGATTATGCGTCCCGACCTCGATCTTACTATGCTTGACAGTACGGCAAAAAAGCTTAAATATGTTGCAAACACCGTTGAAGAACTCGGACTGTCGGCAACAGTTCTTCATACCCGTGCGGAAGAAGCAGGTCAAAGCAAGGAATACAGAGAAACATTTGATATAGTTTGTTCAAGAGCCGTTGCGGCGCTGAATGTTCTTTGCGAATACTGCTTGCCGTTTGTCAGGGTCGGCGGATATTTCGTTGCGATGAAAGCCGCAAAAGCGCAGGAAGAAATCAACGGCGCAAAGGCTGCAATCAAGCTTTTAGGCGGTAAGATAGTTGAGGAAAAGAGCTTCAAGCTCTCTGACGGCGGCGAAAGAAACATAATTATCATCAAAAAGATTTCGCAAGTTCCGCCAAAATATCCCCGTGTATCTGCTCAGATTGCGAAAAAGCCTCTTTAATTTTAATACAGACCGTCGAAACGGCGGTTTTTATGACAATCGAATTTGCTGGACAATCCCCCTTCCAAGTGTTACAATTCAGGTAACGAAACGGACAGGGGGATTTGAATTTTTGAAAAACAACAAATATAAAATCGGCGGACAGATTATTCTTGTTCCCCAGGAAGAGATATTTCCCAATCCAAACCAGCCGAGACAGCGATTTGATTTTGACGAGCTTGAAGGTCTTGCTCAAAGCATACGGCAAAACGGAATTATTCAGCCCATCGCAGTGAGGATAAATTCAAAGGGCGAATATGAATTAATTTCGGGTGAGCGCCGTCTGAGAGCATCCCGTCTTGTGGGACTTACTCAGATTCCGTGCATCATAATGGAAGCAACCGACGAAAAATCCGCTCTCTTTGCTCTGCTTGAAAACATTCAGAGAAGCGACCTCGGATTTTTTGAAGAGGCTCAGGCAATCGAAAAACTCATAATCGACTACAAAATGAGCCGTGAGGATGTCTGCAAGAAGCTCGGAAAAGCACCGCCCACCATCTCAAACAAGCTCCGACTTCTGCGTTTGCCCGAAGAAATAAGGCACAAGATTACTCAGGAAAATCTGACCGAACGCCACGCAAGAGCACTCCTCAAGCTAACAACTGTCAGTCAGATGGAGCGTGCGATGTCCATAATCGGCGAAAAACATCTTAATGTTGCAGAAACAGAGCGTCTTGTTTCGCAGATACTTACCAACGACAGCAAACGCAGACAGCCACCCGTCAAGCTTTTCAAGGATGTCCGCATCTTTGTCAACACTCTCAATCATGCAGTTGATACCATGAGACGGGCAGGAATTGAGGCGGATTCTGCCAAAAGCGAAACGGATGAATATATCGAATACATCGTTCGCATACCAAAAAGCCGAAACTGTGTTATTAAAGCAAAGAAAACTTCGGCATAAATCAGATAACTCCTATTTTACCATATCTTTCTCTTTCACACCCACATCCGGCGAGGGGGGCAGGCTCAATGTCTGCCCCCTTTGCTGTTTCACGTGAAACAATTCTCTGTTATCATAAATTCCGTTAGAGTGAAATGATTTGAACTAAATACGCCGTAAAGGTCGTATTTCCGACCCATCGAAACGTTTTTTTCTTTGACATACGCTCGTATACCTACAGAAAAGAAATGCTCCGCTGAATCAAGACTGCGACCTTTTCGGTGCTTTGCAGTTTTGAAAGAGCAGATTTTTGTCACAGCAAGGCAAAAATCTGCACGGAATACGAGGCTATTTCAAAGATTTTTAACGATGCTGTGGCGGAAATATGCCTTTCAAAACCGTATGGAGTTCGAATTATTTCACTCTAATCTGAAATGTTTCACATGAAACATTTTTATTTCTTATTATATCTTCCATTTTTAAAACACCTATGATATAATATTAATTACATTATATAAACGGAGAGATTATTTTGGGCAAGATTATTTCAATCGTTAACCAAAAGGGCGGCGTTGGCAAAACAACATCCGCCGTTAACCTTACTGCCGCACTCGGCAGCAAGGGATATAAAGTTCTGCTTGTTGATATTGACCCTCAGGGCAATTCAACCAGCGGATTCGGAATTAACAAAAGAGGTCTGAATAAATCATCATACAATGTGTTGATAGGTGACTGCACTTCAAAAGAAGCCATAGTTGAAACTCAGTATAAGAATGTTTCGGTTATGCCTTCGAGCATGGACTTAGCAGGCGCAGAGCTTGAGCTTGTTGCGCTCGATAAAAGAGAATCACGCCTTAAGAACGCTCTTGCTCTTGTGCGTGAGGACTTCGATTTTATTTTTCTTGACTGTCCTCCGTCGCTCGGACTTATAACTCTCAACAGTCTTTGTGCATCGGACACTCTGATTGTTCCCATTCAGTGCGAATTTTTTGCACTTGAAGGTCTTTCACAGCTCATTTCAACAGTCCGCACAGTCAAGAGACTTTATAATCCCTACATAGAAATTGAAGGCGTACTCTTAACGATGTATAACGGTCAGCTCAATCTTACTCAGCAGGTTGTTGAGGAAGTGAAGAGATGTTTCCCGAAGAAGGTTTATTCAACCGTTATCCCAAGAAATGTAAGGCTTTCCGAAGCTCCGAGCTATGGTCAGCCAGTTATGTATTACGATAAATCGTCAAAGGGTGCAAAGGCATATCTTGACCTTGCTGACGAATTCTTAAAATTAAACGGAAAGGGGTAACAGAGAATGGCACCAAAAAAAAGCGGTCTCGGCAGAGGTCTTGATTCACTTCTGATGGATAATTCGCTTGACGAAACAAGCTCTGCTCAGGCGGTAAAACTCAGTTTGATGGAAATTGAGCCGAATAAAGAGCAAGCAAGAAAGATTTTTGATGAAGATGCTCTTTCCGAGCTTGCGGATTCAATTGCACAGCACGGTGTGCTTCAGCCCTTGCTTGTCCGTCCGTTAATAGGCGGAGGATATCAGCTTATCGCAGGCGAAAGACGCTGGAGAGCAAGCCGTATTGCAGGCTTAACAGAAGTTCCCGTAATCATAAAGGATTTAACAGATACGGAAGCGGCTGTTATTTCTTTAATAGAAAATTTACAGCGTGAGGACCTGAATCCCGTTGAAGAAGCACTCGGTTTTGCAAGCCTTATGAAAGACTTTGATTTAACTCAGGAAGAAGCGGCGCAAAAGGTTGGCAAATCCCGACCCGCAGTTGCAAACGCACTCCGACTTCTTAAGTTACCCGAAAAAGTTCTTGATATGGTGCGTGAAAATAAGCTTTCCGCAGGCCATGCAAGAGCTTTGGCGGCAATCAGCGACGAAAAGGCTCTTATTTCCGCAGCGGAATTAATCATTGAAAAGGGTCTTTCCGTCAGAGAAACAGAAAAGCTTGTCAAATCAATCACCGCAGAAAAAAAAGAGGCAAAAAAAGCAACAAAAAGAGCAACATTCTTTGACGAGGTTGAGCTTTCGCTGAACAACAGTCTTGGCAGAAAAGCCAGAGTTGTTACCAAAAACGGCAAAGAAAACGGAACTCTCGAAATTGCATTTTATGATAAAGATGACCTTGCAAGAATCGCAGCTGTTCTTGCGGCATTGGAATGAGGTTGAAATTATGAAAAATTACAAACACGCTCTCCTTGTTATGGAAAAGCACGATTATCCCCTCGATGCAAGAGAGGTTATAATCAGAACAGAAGAAAAAATCATCGCAAACGAAAAGGCTAACAAGATTTATGAATCGATGTATAACCTTTACTGGAAGAAAAAGAAGAATTTCGGTCACTTTGAAGATAAGGTCAAGGCACTCGCAGAAATGATTGGAGAATCAACCTACACAATCAACCTTGTGCTTCTTCTTAATTGCACAAAGCCCCTTCTTGCGGAATACAAAAAGCAGGGAATTGACGAAGAAATCTATTGGACATCCATCAAAGACCTCAAGGTCAAGATGATTGAATGCAAGGAAAACTTTGATATTTACGGAACCTTTGTTGAAGGCTGGTTCATGGGATTTTTCGAAATGAGAAGATTCGGTCTCGGCAGATTCCAGTATGACCTTTCCGATTTCGGCGAAGAATTCTACGACGGTCACGGCATCCACATCGAGGACAGCCAATTCTGTCTCGGAATGCACATCCCCTCCCACATGGGACCCCTCACCTACGATGTAAGACTTGATTCATATAAGAGAGCTTTTGAATTCTTCAAGGACAGATTTGACGGCAAGCACATCGTAATCTGCTGCGGTTCATGGCTTCTTTATCCCGACAACCTCAACATTCTTCCCGAAAACTCAAACACAGCCGATTTCATTCTCGATTTCGAGCCTCTCGACATCAAGCGTACCTATGATTTCGGCGACTGCTGGAGAATTTTCGGACAGAACAAGAGCTGTCTCAGACCTGAGGAGCTTCAGAGAGACACAACCATGCAGAGAGCTTTTGCTGAATGGTTTGACCAGGGTAAAAAGGCAGGCAGTGCCTACAGCATGATTATCTTCGACGGCGAAAAAATCCTCACCCCCATGACCAGAGAAGAAATGAAAGAAAAATACGGATATTAACAAAAAGGGTCGGAAAACCGACCCTTTTATTCTTATACTCCTCATATTTTTTCTTTACAAATAAAATATCAAAAATCATAAATCCCAGAAAGATGAGGGCGGGAATCAGATATACAAGATCTGTTATTTTATCCATCTTAAACGAAATATAAAAATAACATCCCGATAAAAACAAACTGAAAACTGCAGAAAAAATATTAAAGATAAATGTTAAAATAATTTTTATTTTTTCTTTTTTCATAGTATTCACTCCTCGCCGTTTTCTGCGGAATCAAGCTCTTTTGCCTGCTTTGCAACTGCAATTCGTCTTTCGTTAAGTTCCTGATACATTCTGTCACGCTTTTCGCCGTTCAGATCATAAAAACATTTGGGAATAATGCTCAGAAGTCCCGAAACTGCAGGGAAAATCGTGCAGAGCGCAAACAGCATGAATTCCGTTTTTTCACTTTGTCCGCCGTATCCGCCGCCCTGAACATATCCGATTTTTGCAAGAATCGCTGTTTCAATCGTACTTCCGAAGGTTTCAACAAGCTTTGCGGCAATGCCTTTTGTCACTCCCGTCATGCCTTCGCTGCGATAACCGTTTTTCCATTCGCCGTAGTCAATTGCCTCATTGCGCATTTCTTCGGGAATAACTTTTTTAATTCCGTAAAAGAACATCCATATTGTCTCACGAAGCATCCATGCAGGAATCATAACTCCAAGTTTCTTATATCCTTTGTTGATTGAACCTGCAACAAAAACAAGCGAAAGCAAAATACTGTCAACGTGAGAGCCTGCAATCCAGAGAGTTTTTGTTGAAAACTTTCTTCTTGCCCACGGCACATATGTATAGCTCATCGGAGAAACAAATGCACCCGGAATACCTACAATATTCGTCATTGATGAAAAACCGAGAACGTTGCGGTAATAGAGCTTTGCCTCCTGGTCAACATTGAACGCCCCGAGAAATTCGGAAAGCGTAATAAGAAGAAGCGGTTTATTATATATAATTGATTTTATGCCCGTTTTGATGCTGGGTTTTTCTTCAGTCTGCATAACTCTTTCTTTAGCTACCAACGCATAGGAAAGAGCAAAAAATCCCGAAACAGCGGTTACGATAAGTCCCGCAGATGCAAAAAGGGATTCAAATTTAATTTTGATAACCTTATGTGAAATCAGGTCAACCAGCAAATCTATTATCTGACCCGGTAATTTTTCAACAAATCCCGAAAAGAGATTTGCCTGAGTAATCAGCTTTGTTCTTTCGTTGATATTCGGAGTTATTGTTGCGGTCATACCCGTACGGGCAATCTGAATTGTTGATTCCGCAAGATTCAGCAAAAGGTTAAGTGCCATATATGTTGCAAGCTTGGGAACATCGTAAAGTCCGCTTGATTTGAACATGAGGGGCATTGCCCAGAAACAGCTTGTTATTGCAACACCCACAAAAGCATAAATTACAAGCCATGGCTTGAATTTTCCCCATCGTGTACGGGTTTTGTCGATAATTGCGGCAAGAAAGAGGTCATTTATGATATCCCAGATTCCTCTTACGAAAACAACAACCTTCTGAAAATCAAGACCGATTTTGAGAACATCGGTTACAAACATTGTTTTTTGAGAATTTATATTAAAGCTCTGAGAAATGTCATCAAGAACATACGCAACAGCCTCTTTTGTGCCAACATAACGTCTGTTCTGATAATCGTTTACTGAATTAACGGCAGTCTCCATCAAATCATCTCCTTTTTATGTCCTACACTTATAAGACGTTGCAAGAAACGATTTGGTCTAAAAAAAACAGCCTCACTTGGAAGCTGTAATACTGATTATAAATTTGTTAACGAATCAACAAAATTTGTTCGTTTAAGGAGTGTTGACGAAGAAATCTGGGCTATATAAACCTTATCCTCGCCGTTTTTATTTTTGCAAACAATAAAAGATTTAGGCAAATCATAGCAAACATTTTCAACAATACCGTCTTTTTCCGCCTTTGCAAGATAATTTCGGGTATTCTTTGAAACCGTTGTTGTATCGAGGTCAAAAATTCCGATGATATCGTCGAAATTGATAACCTTGTCCATTCCGAGATGAAGATACATTTTTTTACTCCATTTCTTTAATTGCTCCGTCAATAACTTCAAATGCCTTGCCTTTTTTGGAGCGCAAAAGCGTTGACGGGTCACAGCAGGTAATAAAAACCTGCCAGTTATCAAGATAGTTGAGAATGAAAGTCTGTCTGCCTTCGTCAAGCTCGCTCATAACATCATCAAGCAAAACAACCGGTGCTTCGCCAGTTATCTTTTCGATAATCGACGCCTCGCCGAGCTTCATCGCAAGCGCACAGGAGCGTTGCTGACCCTGCGAACCGAAAACACGTGCATCTCTGCCGTTTAAGGTCAGAACAAGGTCATGAGTGTGAGGACCTGCGTTTGTATAAAGTCTTTTGAGGTCCGCATCACGGGATTTTTCTATATCGGCAATAAGTTTTTCTTTTATTTCAGTCTCCGATATGTTTTCCCCGGAAAAATCATAATAAAATCCGAATTTTTCTCTGCCTGAGCTGATGCCCTCATAAATCTCGCTTGAAAGCGCCGAAAGCTTTTCAACATAATCAAGGCGGTATTTTATAATTTTGGTTCCGAGATTAACAAGCTCGTCATTCCACGGCTGAATATAATCATATTCAAAAGCTTTTTCGCCCATTTTTTTGAGCAGAGCATTTCTCTGGTCGAGCACACGCAGATAGCGTGACATAATAACCGCATAATTCGGTTTTATGAGGCTCAGAGCGATGTCGAGCATCTTCCGTCTTTCACCGGGCCCGTCCTGCACTATTCCAAGGGTTGCAGGCGAAAAAACAACGGCAAAATATTTACCCATCATAACTCTGGGAGATTCTTCTTTAACTCCGTTGAGTTCAAGCTCTTTACGGCGGTTGATTTTCATAACGGCATTTTGTTCACGCTGATGTGAATAAAAAATGTTGCTGATTTCCGCCTCATCCTTGCCTTGCTCAATCAGCTGGGAATTTTTTCGGGCACGGAAGCTGTAAAATCCCGTTAAAAGCCATATGCTTTCGATTATATTTGTTTTCCCCTGACCGTTTTCGCCGTAGATAACGTTCATTTCGGGATGTGGATTGAATTCGATTGATTTCAGATTACGGAAACTCTTTGCGGAATGGTATTTAATTATCAACTTTTACCATTCCCTTCCGAATCATTCAACAATATAAATAACATTCTCAAACTCCGCCCTATCGCCTGAGCGGAGTTTTTTTCCTCTTTGGGTGCAGATTTCGCCGTTGACCCTTACTTCGCCTTCCTGAATAACGATTTTTGCGTGACCGCCCGTCTGAACGGCATCGTTCATCTTAAGAAAAGAATCGAGTCTGATAAAATCCGTGTCAATTTTCTTTGAAACCTGTTTTTTTTCTGCAACTTTAACTTTAATCTTCATTTTTCAGCCTCACGGGAAGAATTAAGAATATATAGCTGTCGCCTTCGTTGGGCACAATAAGAATAGGAGCAAGAGGTCCGTTGAGAAGAATTCTGACCTCGTCATCATCGCAAGCTTTAAGGGCCTCGAGCATATACTTATTATTAAAGCCTACAGTGCATTCTTCGCCTTCAATTTTTGCAAAGATTCTGTCGTTTGCAGTGCCGAGAGAAGTTATGCTCGACATTTTAATCATATCTCCGCCGATAACGCACTTAACGGGGCTCTTTATTTTATCGGTGATGATAAGTGAAGTTCTGTCGATGCTTTCGATGATTCTTCTTGTGTCAACATTAACGGTTGTTTTAACAGCTGAAGGAATAGCTGCTTTATAGTTAAGGAATTCGCCGTCAAGCAGACGGGAAATAATCTGATAATTGTTTATTTCAAAAATGATATGACGCTTGCCGACGCCGATTGTTACATCGCAGTCATCATCGGCGGTAAGCTTGATAACCTCTGAAAGAGTTTTTGCGGGAACAACGAATGAAAGAGGCTCTCCCGAATAGTTGATTGCTTCGTTTCTTATTGCAAGACGCACACCGTCAACGGCAATAAGGCGGAGATGGTTTTCTTCAGCCTCAAACTTGATACCCGTGTGAACGATTTTGCTGTCTTTGATTGCAGCAGAGAAAATGGTTTTTCTTATCATATCCTTGAGAAGTCTCTGGTCAACAGTTACGGGATATCCGCCCGAAACCGAAGGAAGGTCAGGATAATCATCAGCTGAAATACCTATAAGATTTGACTGGAAATCTCCGCTTGAAATAGTTGCGATTTTCTTTTCGTCGCTGTAAATCTCAACAACTTCGGAAGGAAGCTTTCTGAGAGTTTCGCTGAACATATGGGCGTTAAGAACAAGCTCGCCTTCTTCTTCGATTCTTGCGGCTATGGTTGTTGTGATACCCATTTCAAGGTCATAGCCCGTAAGAGTAAGAGTGCTGTCTTTCGCAACAACAAGAATACCCTCTATTGAAGGAATCGCTGTTTTGGTTGATGCTGCTCTCTGAACATTCTGGCAGGCATATGAAAGGTCAAGTGTGTTACAGGTAAATTTCATCGGATTATACCTCCTGTGATAGAATTTGAGTTATCCACTTTTTAACACCCTTATCGGAACAAAAAAAGCGGAGCTTTTAAAAAAACAAGTGTTCCGTTCTATATATGTATGGTTATATAATGTTATATTTCAGTAGTAGAAGTAGGGGGAGTTGAAATATGGGAAAACTCTTTGAATCGTTGATAAATATGGAAATTTGCCGAAAATTGATTAACAGTTTTTGGTGAATAACTCAGGGTTATTAACTTCCCGTTTTTTGGGAATGTTAAGATGTGGAAAACCCTGTGTGGAAAAGTATAAAAATGAGGTAAAACTTTTAAAAATTCGTATTGCATAATTCGCAATTCGTCATTAATTACGCATTTCGAATTACGAATTGAATCAAAGCTCTTTTCTGCCTTCAAGAGCACGGATAAGGGTAAATTCATCGGCATATTCGAGGTCTGCGCCGACGGGCACGCCGTAAGCAAGTCTGCTGACGTTTACGCCCATTGGCTTGATAAGACGGGAAATATACATCGATGTTGCTTCGCCTTCAACCGTGGGATTTGTTGCCATTATAACCTCTTTAACGGTATCGTCGGCAAGGCGGTAGAGAAGCTCCTTGATTTTGATATCCTCGGGATTTATGTCATTCATGGGCGAAATAACGCCGTGAAGAACATGATAAAGTCCGTTGTATTCATGGGTACGCTCGATTGCAATAACGTCACGGGGATCCTCAACAACGCAGATAACCGATTTATCTCTCGATTGCGATGAACAGACAGAGCAGATGCTGTCATCCGTCAGGTTACAGCAGATTTCGCACTGTTTGATTGCCGTACGTGCATTCATTATCGAATCGGTAAATTTTTTTGCGTCAGAATCGCTCATTGAAAGAATGTGGAATGCAAGTCTCTGTGCACTTTTGCGTCCGATTGACGGCAATTTTGCAAACTGGTCAATGAGCGTTTCAAGAGAAGGAGTAAAACCGCCCATTAAAACAGACCGGGGATTGAAAGTCCGCCCTTAGCCTTTTCCATGCCCTGCTCCATTGCATCGTTTGCCTTGCGGATGCTTTCATTAAAAGCGGAAATGATAAGGTCCTGTAGCATTTCAACATCCTCGGGGTCAACAACCTCGGGTTTGAGATTAACGGCGGTAACTTCGTGAGCACCGTTAACAACAACCTCAACAGCGCCGCCGCCTACGGTTGAAGAAAATTCTGTTGCTTCAACCTCCTGCTGGATTCTTGTCATATTTTCCTGCATTTCCTGAATTTTTTTCATCATGTTGCCGCCCTGGGGAGCGCCGGGAATTCTTGCTTTCATTATATATTCTCCTTTAATTGTTATTATTGAACTGATTTATCTTGTTTTTTAGGTTTTCAAGCGGACTTTGTGCCGCAGGTTTATTCTTTTCGGGATTGGAAACCGCAATTTTCATTTTTCTGCCCATAACCTCATAAACGGCTCTTGAAAGCTCTCTTGCATGAGATTCGGTGCATATAAAATCAAAAAGAGTGGGATTTTCGGAGCTTATAACAACTCTGCCGCTTTTGATTGCCGCCGTTGAATCTGCGAGGATGCCGAAAAGCGGAATATCATATTTCATAACCTTTTCAAGTACATCCGACCAGTTAAGAAAAGGACCGTCGGCGATGGGAGAATCGTCATCGGGTGCATTCGGCAAAGGCGGTGGATCTGCAGGCTCTTCCGCTCTCGGAGCGGATTTTTCTTCGGGCATCGGTGCAGGCTCGGGCTTGGGTTCGGGTTTCGGCATCGGTGCGGGAGCAGGAGTCTGAACGGGATTGGAAACCTTGGGTGCAGAGTTCATGGAAAGCTTTTCAAGCTTTTCCTCGATTGCGCTGATTCTGTCCTCAAGTGCCGCCGACATTCCGTCTGTGCCTGCCGATGAAGGTGCGCACATCTTTATAACTGCCGCTTCAAGCTGAATTTTTTTGTTGGCAGCGTTTTTGATTGCCTTTGCGGTCTGTTCAAGTATTGAGATGCAGGAAAGAATTTTTGAAAGCTTAAGCTCTCCTGCTCTCTGTTTTATTTTGAGAAGCTCATCCTTTGAGCAGACTATGAGTCCCTCGCAATCTGCAACGGTTTTTGCAACCATAAGATTGCGGAAATGAAGAGTCAGTTCGGTGCAGAGGCTGTCTATATCGCAGCTTTCGCTGTGGAGTTTTGAAACGAGTTTTAATGCGTTTGTGAAATCACCCGTTGCAACATATTCAGAGAACGAGAAAAGATGAATCGTGCCTGCAATCCCTGCGGCGTCGCTGACTGCGGCTTCGTCGATATCCGTTCCCATGGCAAAGCATCTGTCAAGCAATGACAGTGCGTCACGCATACCGCCGTCGGCAATTCGTGCAATAAGGCTTGCGGCATTGGGAGTCAGATTAACGTTTTCCTTTTCGGAAACATACATAAGCCTTGCCGTGATATCCTCGGGAGCGATTCGCTTGAAATCAAAACGCTGACATCTTGAAAGAATTGTTGAGGGCAGCTTATGAATTTCCGTTGTTGCAAGGATAAAAATAACGTGTGAAGGAGGCTCTTCAAGAGTTTTCAGAAGGGCATTGAATGCGCCGATTGAAAGCATGTGAACCTCATCGATGATGTAAACTCTGTATTTTGCGTTGGCGGGAGTGAAATTGGCTTCCTCACGCAAATCACGGATGTTGTCAACGCCGTTGTTGCTTGCGGCGTCGATTTCGATAACGTCAAGGATTGCTCCGCTGTCGATACCCTTGCAGATTTCGCATTCGTTGCAGGGATTTCCGTCAACGGGTGAAAGGCAGTTGACAGCTTTTGAAAGAATTTTTGCACAGGTTGTTTTGCCTGTACCTCGGGAGCCCGTGAAAAGATAGGCATGTGAGATTCTTCCGCTTTCGAGCTGACTGCGGAGAGTTCTGGTAACATGAGGCTGACCGTAGACATCGCTGAAGGTCTGAGGTCTCCATTTTCTGTATAGTGCCTGATACATTTTTTCACTCCCTTGATATGATAATAAAAAAACTTTCCCTTAGTCACATGGCGGCAGGCAGACTGTGGCGCACAAGACTGTCCGCTTAATGCTGCTCGGTTCACCCGCCTGACATGGTTCACGGCGCCCTGTCGCACAGGACCCATCGCCACATGACTAAAGGAAAGCTCCGTTCACCGATATATTATATAATATTTTTATTATAATATCAAGGGTAATTTTTAATTTTGGAGGGATATTTTTAAAAATATGGCTTGGAATACCGTATTTTTTTCACAAAATTTTTAAAATTGAATAATTTAATTGTAAAAGGATAATTTCGAATTACGCATTACGAATTTAAAATTGGTATTTGGAGGAAGATATATGAACGAAGCATATTTTCTCGGGTCAAGCGGAAAAAACGGATTTTTTTCGTGTTTCTCACAGCTGACACCCAAAATTGAAGGGCAGTATACCTACATCATCAAAGGCGGACCGGGAACGGGAAAATCTTCGCTGATGCGTAAGATTGCCGACGAAATGGAGAAAAAAGACATAAACTGTGAAAGAATTTGTTGTTCTTCAGACCCCGATTCACTTGACGGCGTTATTTTTCCGTCATTGCGTGTGAGCATCTGTGACGGAACGGCACCGCACACCCTCGACCCTGAATATCCGGGCGCAACGGGGGAGATAGTCAATCTCGGTGAATGCTGGGATAAGAAAAAGCTTTTTGATAATAAAGAAAAAATAATCGAGCTGACGGATAAAAACAAAGCCTGCCACAAACGCAGCAGGCGGTTTATAGAATCTGCATTTTCCGTTTTCGGCGACGGCGAAAAAATCTGCCGTGAATGTCTTGACGAAAACCGATTAATCCGTTATGCATCAAGGGTTTCCGCCCGTCATATAAAGAAGCCGTCGGGCAAAATCGGTCTTGAAAAAATCAGGTTGCTTGATGCCGTAACTCCCAAGGGATATTATTTTCTTTCGGAAACGGCGGAATCTCTCTGCAGCGAAAAAATAGTTTTCGAGGATGATTTCGGCGTTGCGGCGGCAAAAATTATCGGAGAAATCCGTGCATATGCCCTTGCATCGGGATTTTCGGTTATTTCAAGTCCGAGCATAGTAAATGAAAAAGAAATCCGTCATATTATCATAAAAGAATTATCACTCGGATTTTTTACTGCCGACAAGCTCTGCAGTCTTGATATTATCCCAACCAAAACCGTGTCGCTCAGAAGATTTTATCTTTCTTCGGTGCTTTCCTCACACAAGGCAAGGCTTGCATTCTCACGCAAGGCGGCAAAAGAGCTGCTCGATGAGGCTGTCTGTGCGCTGAAAATCGCAAAATCAGTTCACGATGAGCTTGAAAAATGCTATATCGATGCCATGGATTACGAAAAAATCTCCGAAAAAGGAAAAACGCTCTCCCAAAGAATATGGCAGAGCGATTGGTATGTCAGCGAATAAAATTAAGATATTCGCTTACCGATTCATCTTTTACAATGCCCTTAAGCAGGTTGAGAGCAAGGATTTTTGAGGCTTTTGAGGTGTCCGCAGCCATGAAATCGCCTGCAATTATGTTAACCTTGCGAAGCTTTTCGGGGTCTTTGGCAATGTCGGAAATAATCTGCGGAAAATAGGGCTTGCTCATTCTTTCAAGGTCATCGGGCCATTTAGTCATGCCGTTATCCGTGCCGGGATTGGGTGTCTGCTGGGTCTGAAACCAGAAAAATCCGTTTTCGTAATCATTATCGAAATAATCAAGGATTTTCTTTGCGAATTTATCGGGTCTCATGCCGTAAACCGATGCATCCCAAGGTCCGTAAAACGGACAGTAACAGCTGTAATCGTATTCCTTGTTTTCGTTGATGATTATATACTTTTTGCCTGATTTTCTGATGTCGCCCATGGTGACATCGGCAATGTTTTCAAAATCGGTGAAGGCATATTTTTCGGGTGAAAGATATTCATTTATCAGACGGCTTGTTTCGCCTGAATTGCCCTTGTATCTGAGAGTAATCGGACCGACAGCCTGATTCATGTATGTTTTCAGACTGATAACAAAGAATTCGTTTGATTCGGAAAGAATCGCTCTGAGGTTTTCGAATGCACATTTTGCGGGCATACCGTTTGAAAGTCCGTGAGCAACAACAAGATTGCCCTTTTTGGTCATTTTGAGACGGATATCAAAGAAACGGACACCGCATTTATACTGCTCATAGAGTGAGCCCTTCTGACATTCGGCAAATTTTATCATACCCATTGTGCCCGAGTTATGAGAGCCGGGCATTGCAATTTTGGTAATTTTTGCATCATCTTTGATATAAGACATCCAATTTTCAAAAAACATAATTTACACCACCTGAAAAATATAGAATTTAAGATAATCCGTTTCGGGAACATTCCAGAGGATGGGATGGTCACGGCATTGCTGACGCACCTCAATCTGCTTGAGCTGAACGCCCGCATCGGCGGCAGCGGAATGGAGCATTTTAACAAAAAGCTCGTTATTCATAAAGTGCGAGCAGGAGCAGGTTGCAAGATATCCGCCACGGGGAAGAAGCTTCATTGCACGGTAGTTGATTTCCTTGTATCCTCTTTCCGCACCCTTGACGGTTTTGCGGCTTTTCGTGAAAGCAGGGGGGTCAAGGATAATGAAATCATAGGGTTTTCCGCCCTTTGCTTCAAGCTCGGGAAGAAGGTCGAAAACATCGGCGGCAAGGAAATCCATTCTGCCGTCAAGACCGTTGCGGATTGCGTTTTCCCGTGCCATTTCAACCGCAGTTTTGGAAATATCAACTGCCGTAACTCTTTCTGCACCGCCCATTGCGGCATTGAGTGCGAATGAGCCTGTGTGAGTAAAGCAGTCGAGCACCTTTTTGCCCTTTGCAAGCTGTGCAACGGTAAGTCTGTTATATTTCTGGTCAAGGAAAAATCCCGTTTTCTGACCGTTTTCAACATCAACAAAATATTTTATTCCGTTTTCGGTAATTTCCGTAACGGTTGATTCAGGGTGGGGAATCGCTTCATACCAGCCCTTGTATTCCTCAAGACCCTCAAGCTTACGGATTGCAACATCATTCCGCTCGTAAAGACCGTTTATTTCCTGCCCGTCATCACGGAGAAGCTTCACAAGAGCTGTGTAAATCAGGTCCTTGATTTTATCCATTCCGTAGGAGAGCACCTGAGTGACGATGATATCGGAAAATCTGTCAACCGTCAGACCGGGAAGACCGTCAGCCTCGCCGAAAACAAGACGGCAGCATGAAAAATCATTTCCCATAACAGTTTTTCGGTAGTCAATTGCATATTTGATTCGTCTTTCCCAGAATGCGGGCGAGAAGTTATCGTTTGCGTTGGTTGAGAGCACACGGATACGGATTTTGCTGTTTTCACTTAAAAATCCCGTGCCGAGATATGAACCTTTTTGTGACAGAACGTCAACAAGACATCCGTTTTCGGTTTCGCCGAAGGAATCTGTTATTTCCGCATCATAGACCCAGGGATGCCCCTTCTTAAGAGCCGCCTCAGCCTTTTTTGTGACGGTCACAATGGGATAGTTTCGTTTTGATTTCATGTTTTTACCACTTTCGGATATATTAATAATGATTATTCTACCACGGGATTAATATAATTGTCAATTCGCAATTCGGAATGCGGAATTATTTAACGCCGACACGCATATTTTCCCTTTGAATCACTTTTAATTGTTAAATAATTTGTGGGGAAAGAGTTGACTGCATAAAAAAAAGGCCTGAACATGATGTGAACAGATCCAGTAAAAACGGACAATGAAAAAAAGAGCCTCCTATGGTAGAATTAAAGAAACTACCACAGGAGGTTTTGTTATGCCCCGAAGCTATCGGCACATAAAAGATTATGAGAAAGAAATTCTTGAATTAAGAAAGCAAGGAAAAACAAAACGGGAAATTTGTGAAAAATATGGATTTTCAATGAAACAATTAACCAACTTCAT
>JAZSCL010000069.1:0-3606 GCA_045602905.1 Acutalibacteraceae bacterium | reverse complement strand
CGCCGAGAATTTTCTCTGCGGATTTTTTGTCGCCCTTACCCATATTTATTGATGCTCTCGGTGCACCGCCCGAGCTTATGAGAGCTGCAAAAGCCGAGATAATCATAATTATCGGCATACAAACACCAACGCCCGTCAAAGCAAGGCTGCCCTCTTCGGGAATATGACCGATGTAAATGCGGTCAACGATATTATAGAGCATATTTACGAGCTGGGCGATAACCGTGGGCACAGCGAGCTTGAAAAGCAGTTTGCCAACGGGCTCCGTGCCGAGGAATTCTTTGTTGTTATCCATACTTATCTCCTGAATTAAAATCTCAAAGTATTATACACCTGCATGAAATTAAATTCAAGACCGTCATAAATCTCAACAATTGTTGAACTTCAGTTGAAGAAAGTGTTTTATACTTACGTCATAAAGTGATAAAGGGGTATTTTATGAACGAAATAAAAACACCGAAAAAGCCGGTGATGTTCTATTACGGCATTTTTCTTGCGGTAATCATTCTTTTCAATGCGATTGTTATGCCTCTTCTCAACAATATGAGAGTTAAAGAGGTCAGCGATGACCCGAATGATGACCCCGAAAATTATCAGCTCACCTGCATGCAGAGAATATGGATGTTTTTCCTTCTTCAAAAAATGATAAAATCATTTCAGAGCTTGAAGAAAAAATAAAGGCTGACCCCAACAATCCGAGAGAAACTGATAATCTTCTTGTTGCACTTATCTGGGCTGAAAAATATGATGAGGCACTGGAATACTACAACAGAGCAGGCGAAATCGGAACATACTTCTGTGATGAAATGGATTGCAAAGTCGGTCTGTATGAAGAAATGGGAGAATACGAAAAGGCTTATAATGAATGCATAAAAATGGCGGATATCTACCGCAGCAGAGGTTACGATGTTGAGGCTGATATATCAAAAAAACGTGCAGAAGAAGTTAAAAGTAAAATTTAAAAATAAGCAAAAAGCGGCGGAGAAACCAGACGTTTTTTGATTGATCATATTAAATTAACCATGTAAAATTATTACGAATAAACCGCAAATTCTGACAAACAATAACAGGGCAACAAAAATTTAACGTAGGAAACGGTTTTCAGTGTAATCGTAGGGGCGAACTGTGTTCGCCCGAAGAAAACACAGGTTTTACCTACAGCAATTAAGGAGAAAGATATTTATGAAAGCCACAGGTATTGTCAGAAGAATTGACGACCTCGGAAGAGTCGTTATCCCCAAAGAAATCCGCCGCACCATGCGTATCCGCGAAGGCGACCCGTTAATGATGACATTGACACCGTCAGAAAACTACATTTCCGCTATGCTCGATTTAGAGAAACGGCTTGAGTAAATCCCTTACATATCAACGGTTTCAGGCGTTTGATACAGAAACAATAAAGACTGCATGGATGGTCTCCGTGCAGTCTTTTGCTTATAGAATCAACGATTTGCACGAAGAATTAACGATAAAAATTAAAAGATTAACGATTTCGTTAATTCAAATCGTTAATCTTTTTGCTTATTATTTCTGTTATAGTTGCAAACTAACAAAAATCCAATTCAGAAACCAACTCGTAATTTTCGAGTTGGTTTTTGAGTTGAATTGTTTAATCAAATATTTTATCTGTAACAAACCTCAAATGCCGGACGCATTTGTTCAGTTTGTTCACGGCTAATGCCGTATTTTGAAGCAAGCTTCTCCCAGTTGTTCTTTACTGTTGTCACGATCTCTTCGGCAATAGTCTGAGCATCTTCGGTTGTTATATCAAAATATTCTGCAGATTCAATAGCCAATTCAACTGAAATACTATTATCATAACTATCAACATTCAAAGACAATGTATCGCCGTAAGGAACAGGGTTTACGTCATATAAAGGAGAAAGTTTCCAACCTTTTTCAGCTAAAATAAAACCGTGGTTTCTCAAGTGATCATCAGTATTCGAAACAGCCATATTGAAAACTATACGTTTAAAAAGTTCAAGCAAATCTTCTTTCGGATACGCTCCGTATGATTTTATAAATTCAACAATATCCAGATAGCTTGAACCGTCATCCGCAGATGCACCATCGCTTTTACCAAGCATCGTCATAGCCGAAGCAAAATGTATTCTTCGCTTGCCCTCCCTGTCAAAACGTTTGACAAGGAATGTACTGCCGACTCTTGAGAATTTTTCCAATCTCGATTCAGGAACGTTCAGACCGCACATCTTTGCCAGATCGTGCACAACTTTTTCCCATGCGCCTACATTACAATCATCGTTTTTTGACGGAAATTTAGCAATCCACAGACTACCTTGCTCATCCTCAACAGTTGCTTTGGGTCTTGCACCGCCAAGTGACGAACCGGGTTTCAGCAACAATTTAAGCCACTTTTCATTTAAAAAGTTTTCATCGTTTTCAAACTGACGGGATGCTTCTTCCAATGAACGAAGAGTAGCCCAAGGCGGAGCTGCGGTTTCTCTGTCATCCGATAAAAACGGACCGTCTTCTGTTTCTTTGAATCTGATTGCTCCCATACGGGTTTCATCATATACACCAAGCAAAAAATCGCTGTCATAAAGTTTGCTCGGTTTTCTGTCTTCTTTTCGGGCCAGGAGAGCTTCACGACGCATCATAAGCACTCTGCCCCATCTGTCAGGTGATGCATCTGCAAACAAACCGAAAATGTATTTTGTTGTGTACTGACGGCCTGAAAACATTGAAAGTTCAGGATCCAAATGGAAACGAAGCTTTGTTTTTTTCAACCATTCGTTATCGTATTCAAAGGAATAATGTTCTGTACCACGTACAGAATCAACATAAAGCACACCGAGTTTCTGAGGTTCTTCTGAACTGAAGTCTTCGTAGACAAAAATCTTCTTTTCCATCACTTACCTCCTTTGGGTGCTCTCTTTTTGACTTGCATATTTATATCCTGCATCTTTTTTCCAAATTCATCATCTTTTGCAATAAGCAACAAATCTTTATCCATATTATTCAATGCATGTAAAACAGCTGCATAAATTCCAATAGCAACTGAAGGACTTCCATTTTCTACATTCCATAATGTTGCACGGCTTATTCCTGCTCTTTCCGCAACAAGTTCAACTGATAATTGTCTGCGTAGACGGGCTAATTTGATTTGTTCTCCCATTGTTATCAATATTTTCTCTGTACTTGGTAATACTGTTACAGCTTTCTTTCCCATATCTATCACCTCTAATAACGTTTATAATTATAAACAAAATATCCATTTTTGTCAATATTTATTGACGTTATTGTATGCACCTGTTTACATTATACTCAAAATATATTGCATTATTATTTGTTGTTATATTTTTATTCCTGTTACTTAACAATACCTGTACTAAAAATGATGAGATTCAAATTCTGATAACTATTGAACATAAAATCAAAGACTACATGACCCTGAACTGCCCCAAATTGTGCGGACAGTACAAAAAAGACCCTATGGCAGAAATGTTTAATTAAGCGACATACTGACTTCGTTTTTCAAGCGGAGTCAGTTTTGTTTTTAATTGGATTCTTTCGTTGTTGTAGAAATGTATGTATTCGCTTATGAGGATGCGAGCATCCTCATAAGTTTTCAGCTTAGTTCTGTAA
>JAZSCL010000068.1:0-13747 GCA_045602905.1 Acutalibacteraceae bacterium | reverse complement strand
TAATATACCAAATCCATTCACATTTGTCAACACCTTTTTTCAATCTTTTTTGCTCTTGTTCTCAACTCCTCCGTGCGTTTCGTGTTGCCCGAACCCGTAAGTGCCTTGATTTACAAGGGGTTTCGGTGGTTATTTCCTTTGTGGAACTTCAGATTTTTCTCGCTTTTTCTTTGGTTTTTTGTGTTTCTTGTTTTTTGCGGATTATTTCAGGGACGACGCGGAGGTCGTCCCCTACGGTTTTTCGAAAATTCAATGGTAATTAATATCAATATATCTTGTGTTAATACACTTAATTATTATTTATTCTCTATTCTATATTCTTTATTATCTGAATTTTATGAGGTCGAGGTCGGCATCGATCCCTATATAATTTAATGGGACGACTATGCGGGCATTCCATATGGGTTTGTTCTCCGTTTTTGCCGTCGCTTTCTTCTGTATTCGGCACTGCATAGTTTTAGTTGATCAGAATCTTATCCGCTATAATGAACTCTTTCCTTGGATAAATTTCAGTTTTTTGAATAATTCTTAAATTTTTATAGACCAATCTGTTTTGAAGCTCGTCTAATAAGTGTATCCCACAAAAAACACACAGGAGGAATTCAAAATGAAAACAAAAATCAAAAAAATCCTTGCCGTTATGCTCACGGCAATACTCATGCTCACACCTGCAATTGCAGGCACGGCATCAGCCACAGGAGACGGTACTCACGAAAACCTGACCTATATTTCTGACGGTTCCAAAGCGGTTATAACCGACTGCAAAGCCGATGCCTCAGGAAAAATCACCGTTCCCGAAACAATCAACGGCAGTACCGTTGTAGCCGTCGGCAGAGAAGCATTCATGGAATGCAAAGAAATAACCGAAGTTGTTTTACCCGATACCGTTGTAAAGATTGACCATCGCGCGTTCCAGTATTGCGACAAGCTTGAATACATCAATCTTCCTTCGGGCATCACTAAAATTGCGGACTTTGCTTTTTTATACTGTAAAAAGCTTAATAATGTTGTGCTTCCGTCAGGCCTTAAGGAAATAGGCTATAACTGTTTCTACGGCTGCGACTCAATAGAAAAGATTGTTATTCCCGATTCAGTTAAGTTTGTTGACCGAGGTGCTTTCGCTGAATGCGACAACCTCAGAAGCCTGACAATCGGCAGCGGACTTGAATCTATGTACGAAATGTCATTCAACGGCAACATCAATCTCACAGAGCTTGTTATCAAAAACGGTGTTAAAAACATCGGAAGGGGTGCATTCGGAGGAAATACCAAGCTCGCATCGGTCACAATACCTGACAGTGTTACCGTAATCAACGAATCCGCTTTCGCCCGCTGCGAAGCTCTTACAAGCATTGTAATTCCCGAAACTGTTAAAACAATCGAAAAGCAGGCTTTCTTGGACTGCAAAAACCTTGCCGATATCACCATTCACGACTCGGTTGAAGAAATCGGAATTGATGCCTTCACGGGTACGGCATATTATAATGAAAAGAATAATTGGAGCGATGAGCTTCTGTATGTCGGAAACCACCTCATCGGATGCTCCTATCCCCAAAGCGGCGGAAACGCTCCTTACACCTGCATTATCAGAGAAGGAACAAAAACCATCGCAGGCGGTGTTTTCGACACCCGTTACAATATGGAAGAAGCTGTTATTCCGTCATCCGTTGTAAGCATCGGCGACGAAGCTTTCAGATGGTGTTTTGACCTCAAGAAGGTTGTACTCTCTGAAGGTCTTGAAAAAATCGGAGAATATGCATTCTATAATTGTTACAATCTTACAGACATCACTCTTCCCGATTCGCTCACAAGCATTGATGACCGTGCATTTCTTGCCTGCTCGGTAATGAACGATGTTTCTCTGCCCTCGAATCTCACTCATCTCGGCGACTATGCTTTTTCAGGTACACCTTATTATGAAAATCCCGAAAACTGGAAAGACGGCATTCTTTATATCGGCGATCAGATTATAACTGCCGGCACTGCCGTTATACACGGAACATACACAATAAAAGACGGCACCGTTTTTATTCCTGACGGCACCTTCAGCAGCACATATATTAATGAAATTGTTATTCCCGACAGCGTGAAACATGTCGGCGACAGTGCTTTTGCAGGCTGTTCAGGTCTCACAAAACTTACCGTGGGTAGTAACGCCGACAATATCGGCGGTTCTGCAGGAATCACAAAAATTTTCGTAAGCAAAGACAATCCTTACTATTCCAGCGACAGCTACGGTAATCTTTACAGCAAAGACAAAACTGTTTTTTATCACTATGCATCAGGCGGAAACGATGAAAGCTTTACCGTTCCTTCCACAGTCAAAACGATATCAGAAGGTGCGTTCATGTTCTGCGATACTCTTAAGAGAGTTACCATCGGAAACAGTGTTGAAGAAATTGAATTCGGTGCTTTTGAATTCTGTGACAGCATCGAACGAGTCATCATCGGTAAAAATGTTTCAAAAATCGACGGTCAGGCATTTGACATCCACTATCAGTCCGACCCCGAGGTTTTCTATGAGGGAAACGAGATTGACTGGAATCTTATAAGTTGGGAAGCCAACAACGAAAAAGTCCGCGATGCAAGAATCACATATAATTTCGATACGAATTCAATCGGCAAAAGCACAACCGTTTCAGTCAGTGCTTCAGACGGTTCAGCATCCGTTGACTACGGCAAAACCAAAGAAATCCTTGCTGCGGTTACCGATATGCCCGACGGCGCATACATCAGATGGACCGTTAACGGAAACGCTCTGGAGCTGAATAACGATTACACCGGTTGTTACTGTTATGTCAAAGCAATCAACGGCGGAACAGACACGGTAAAAGCACAGGTGGTTGACCAGAACGGCAATCCCGTCGAAAATGCCTGTGCGGAAATCACAATCACGGTAAATGACGGCATATTCCAGAGAATCGCCGCATTTTTTGAAAACCTGATTGCAAGAATTCTTGCTCTGTTCAGCTTCTGAGTTCATTAAGATAAGCAATAAACGGCACAGTATCGGTTGATGCTGTGCCGTTAGTTTTCTTCCAAACAAAACATTGCTGTGTCCGTTCGGCATTTCTTTTTCAGAAAACAAAAACAGCCCGCTTTTGCGGACTGTCTTTGCTTGGCGGAGAAGGGGAGACTCTCCCCCTCAGAAACATAGTCGCTCTGCCTTCCTTGGAGCGTCGGCATTGCTCCTTGTTTCTTCACCTCACCGCCTCGCTTCTTCCGCCACCGGCGGCGCTTCGGCGGTTCGCCCCACGCCGGTCCCCGGCGCGCTCGTTCGGCATTTCTTTTTCAGAAAACAAAAAACAGCCCGCTTTTGCGGACTGTCTTTGCTTGGCGGAGAAGGGACAACACCTATAAAGCACACAAACATAGAGATAGACAACCCTTTTATTAAAATAGTATACAGACAGACTATACTCGGATATGTATAAAAAAGAATCTTAACCCATATATATTGACACAAATTGTGGTTATATGATATAATATACACAATATATAGTATATGAGGTGATTGTATGGTATCTGTTGATGTGTGGCTTGATAAGCTCCCTGAAGACAAAGCGAAGTATTATAACAAAACACGGATGAGTTTAGAGCTTTTTGCCCGAAAATTGAATTTACCTTACATATCGGTGTTAAACGACTTCAAAAGTCACGGGTATTATTATAATCCCAATACAAGAGAAGTAAAGCTTTTAGCTCCACGAAGACACAGACTGTAAAAAGAGATAGCGTTATGCTCAATCACAAGCATAACGCTATTTTTATATGTTTCTTATAACAGCTTTCATAATATCAAGAATAGCCTTTTGCTGTTCTTCATCTTTGTCCCTTAACAACAAGCTGATTTGTTCCGATACACTGTTTTTATCGTGCTCTATGACATCTTTAAATACATAGTCTATAGTAACTTTATAGCAGTTGCAGAGCTTAACAAGAGTTTCAATAGAGAATCCTCTTTCTCCTCTTTCCATGTGTCCTATATATGCAGGAGTAACACCTATCATTTCCGCAACTTCCTCTTGAGTATAGTGTAAACGGTTGCGTTCTTCCCTGAGCCTTTTTCCGACAAAAGACATATCGGGGTCATCATAATAGGGCATAGTGTTTTCGATAGTGTTAGGAAATCTGTATTCTATAACAGATTCACACGCAGGTCTACCACGCATTTTAGATTTGACCTGTCCTGAATTACCTTTTTTATTTGAAGTCATAAAAAACAACTCCTTGATAGTTATAACTATACTATAAGGAATTGTTTTATAAAATAAAATATGCTGTTGGTAGTGTTTATGCTGACTGTCAGTACTTTTTGTTTGCTCTCAGTTTTGACTCAACCTGTTTGAACAAAATCGGGGAAATAATAGCTTTATGATTGCCTTTAATGTGAACAGAGCCGTGTGTAACATAACCTTTGTAAAAGTCATTTGTAAGGATATTTAACAATGCCTGTTTAGAATACATATTGCCTCTTTTAGTTGTATATCCGTTTTGGTCAAGATAGTCCTTCAGCTTGCCTATACTGCCGAGTTCCAAATACTTCTTGTATATGTGTTTGACATCACAAGCTGTTTCAGGGTCAACTTCAATTTCTGCATCTGAGTTCCACCTGTAACCAAGAGGAGCAACACCGCAGGCTTTTTCTCCTGACTTTGCTTTAGTCTTTCTCCCTTTAGCAAGCTTTAAGTTAATGCTGAGTCTTTCGTATTGGTCTAAAAGCTCAATCATGTTGTTGATTAAAAAGTCGTTAGGGTCTTTGTGATATATGGAGTAGTTTTTCTGCTCTATGCTGATAACATCTGCATTAGCACTTTTTATAGCCTTTTGAATTAAGACCTTTGCAGTGTCAGACCTCCAAAGTCTGCTTGTATTTAACACTACCACTTTACGGATGCCGTTAAAAGAGGAGAGCAATTCTGTAAGACCGTCCCTGTCTATAACCGTGCCTGAAATGCCTCTGTCAACAAATACATTAACCAACTCAAGATTGTTCTCTTTGCAATAGTCCTTTATTGCTGTCTTTTGAGTCTGAATGCCGTAACCGTCTGAAGCTTGAGTCTCTGTGCTTACACGAACATAACCAAATACTTTTTCCATAGTATTACCTCCTGTATACACACATATATTATCATGACTCTGTTTGTTTGTCAACTATTATTCATAATACTTGACAAACATCCCCACCCTTAAACCACTTTCACCCTGAAAAGGACTGCACCAAGTCAAATATTTTACAGGATAAAAATGGAGTTTAAAACAAGGTTATTGTTGGTAAAAGCGTTAAAATACACGAGGTTGTTAATGCGTATCGGCTAAAAATCACAGGTGACACAGAGGAGAGAAAAGTGCGGATTAAAGAGTGTGTTATATAAACATTGTAGTGATACACATAGATAGACATATATACAGAAAGACAGCACAGCGTTAATACTGTACTGTCTTTTAGTCGTTATACCTGACACGGGGTCATTCAAAAATTATTTCGGTTTTGGTGGTGGAGTGGTTTGCGGGAGTAATCAGAGTTTAACAAATAAATACTCATTGTTCATAATTGCCGAATATGACTTATACTCGGTTGTTCCACTCGGATATGAGACAAGCATAGAATCACTTGAAATATCAATACCAACTATAGTGAAAACATAGGACTTAGAATGAGTTATACCTGAGTACACCTCTGTTCCGACTGAAGGTTTTGAGCTTTTCAGAGGCTTCCAAACTGTTGACCCGCTAAAGTCAATTTCTTCTCTTATTATCTTTCGGTTAGCATCCTGAACATTGACATAATAGAGTGGTTTGCCCGAAAAATTCTTGTTTACTCTTAAAATTATTTCTCCGTCAGTCCATCCGCTTGCATAGGGGTCATCGTAATATTCTATATTTACTGCATAAGCGTATGTTGTTCCGTTAATCTCTTTGTTATATGCAGTGTCTTTAATTTCGCCTGAAGCCTCCATTACACCGTCATTTAACCAATAAACAATAACGCCCTTATTTAAATATCCCTCTGCATCAATATATAATTTATCGTCATATTCAACGACATCATTTTTATTAAGGGAGTAAGAGTTGATTGTATAGACCCAATTCTGAGTCTTATTGTCAAAATAATACTCTATTGCAAAGTTCTCTTTTAATGTTTCATAGTTTGATATTTTTGAAACAACCTCATACTTTGTTGCAAAGACCTCTTTATATTCGGGGTCTAACTCAAAGTAATTGTCGTAAGCGTAAGAATATATTTGAGTTAAACAAGACATTACAGCAGAATCAGATTCCACTGTTTTATGTTCTTCTTTTGAGAGAGAAAACGAATAAAATGATTTTGCCATCATTTCTGTAAGGAGTGCAAACTGTTTATCAGTCAATTTTGAATAAACAGAGTTTAATTCTTTCTTTGTAGTGATTTCGGTTATAAGCTCCGTTTGTTTTTCCGTGTGCTTACTCTCTGTAACAGGTTCTTTTGTTTCCTCTGAATAGGAGGTAGTACTTTCCGTTTCTGTGTCCGTCTCCTGTGTTACACCTACATAACAGACAGCAAAAATTACGGCAAGTAAAGAGGTGACAAAAAGCTTTCCGAAGGTTTTTAAGCTCGACCTGCACCAAATATGATACAGCAATAAAATGGGAGAAGCAAACAGTATAATATCAAACATAATCAGGGTGACAATTAGAGCTAATATTATCTTAACAATGTCATTGCCGTTAAGTTTTAGGATAAAGGCACAAGGACTCAATATAAAAACTGCTATTCCGAGTAAAAGCTTGTGCTTGCTTTCTTTGTTTTTGTAACGCTCCTTTAATTCATCGATACGCTGAACAATTTTCTCTAAATTATCTTTCATTTTCAACCCTCCTGAAATTTTGTTTAATTATACCATCCTCTATACTTTCAGTCAATATAAATAATACTATAAGGCGTATTTGACTAAATGTAAAAGATGTAATATAATCCATGCAAAATATAGAATAAGGAGGTGTTATTTTGTACGCTAATAAAGACAGTCGATTTGACAACATTGAAATTGCCTTTACTGATTGTACAGTGGATATGCGGACAGCGTTGACTTCTATCTGTGAGGGTATTTCAAATCATGCAAAAGCAGATAATATGAATTTCATCAGAATTGAAAATCTAAAGAGTATCTGCTTAAAAACATTTCAGAAGGGAGAAATTTTGTTTTGGCACAGCACAAAGACCGAAATAGAGTTGCGATTTATGCGAGGTATTCAAGCGACTTGCAGAGGGAGGAGAGCATTGATGCACAGTTAAGAGCTTGTAGGGACTATGCAAAGAGAAACAACTTAATTATTGTCGGTGAATACATAGACCGAGGCAAGTCAGCAACAACAGCAAATCGCCCTGAATTTCAACGAATGATTGAAGACTCAAACACAAAAGCATTTGATATGGTTTTAGTCCACAAATTAGACAGATTTGCAAGAAACAGAAACGACAGCATACTATACAGGGTGCATTTAAAAAGAAATGATATTGTGCTGAAATCAGTTATTGAAAACCTTGACCCTGATGCACCTGAAAGTATTATATTGGAGTCTGTTATAGAGGGCTTTAATGAGTACTATTCACGGAATTTAGCAAGAGAAGTTGAAAAGGGCAAGAAAGAAAACGCTTATAAGTGTTTACACACAGGCGGAATACCTCCTTTAGGTTATGATGTTGACAAGACTACGCTAAAGCTGAGTATGAACGAATCAGAGGCTAAAATAATAAGAACAGTCTTTTCAATGTTCTTGAATGGTTGCGGATATAGTGAGATATTAACAAAGCTTAATATTAACGGCTACAAGACAAAAAGAGGTGAAAGTTTCAGTAAGACCTCAATAAACGGCATATTGAAAAACGAAAAATACACAGGTGTTTATATCTACAATAAATCCGCATCAAAGTCACTTGACGGCAAGAGAAACGGTCATAAGTATAAAGACCCAAGCGAGATTATACGCAAAGAGGGAGGACTGCCTCAGATTGTTTCAAAAGAGGACTTTGACAAGGTGCAAGAGATATTGTCACAGCGTAGAAAAAACGGAGCTAAAAACACCGCCAAAGAGACATATCTTTTAAGCGGTAAAATAAAGTGCGGTGTGTGTGGGTCTTCTTACACAGGAAACAGCAGACAAGCAACTGCTACCCGCAAAAAGTATGTTGACTACAGGTGCAATAAAAAGTGCTCAAAGGTCAAGTGTACAAACAAGGGAATAAACAGAGATGCTATTGAGCAATATGTGTTAAACAGTCTTTCAGAAATCGTCTTTAACCCCAAAATAATACCTCAAGTAGTAAAACGCTATAAAGAGTATTTGAGTGAACGCAACAAAGGACTCAAGAGTGAAAAGACGAGGTTAGAACAAAGATTGATGGAGCTTAACAAGGAGATAGACATTATTGCAGAGCTTCTAATAAAAAACAGCTCCGACATACTCTTTGACAAGCTGTCAGAGCGTGAGGAGCTTAAAGAAAAGGTTTTATATGAACTTGACAAAATCGAGCTTGTTTTAAGCTCCAAGAGCATAACCGAAAAGGCATTAAGAGCCGAATTTAACCGTGCAAAGGATTTATTCAGAAAAGGGTCATTGAGTACAACAAAAAAGCTTGTTGACCTCTATGTTAATCAGGTCATTGTTTATCCTGACAAAATAAGGATTGAATACAACTTAGGTTTTGAGCCTGACTTGTTTGACCCAAAAGAAAAACCACAGAAAACTCCCGACCAAAGCAGTTGTTCTGTGGTATCTTCTGATAAAAACAATGCACACAATTTTTTGTGTGCATTGAATGGCGGAGAAGGGGAGACTCGAACTCCCGCGCCGGTTACCCGACCTACGCCCTTAGCAGGGGCGCCTCGTCACCAACTTGAGTACTTCTCCATTGGTAACTTATTTAAAAATAATTAAGTTTAAAAAAATGGCGGAGAGAGTGGGATTCGAACCCACGGTACCCGTAAGAGTACGACGGTTTTCAAGACCGTTCCGTTATGACCACTTCGGTATCTCTCCGTAAATTGCTTTAATATGTTATCACAACATTTTGTTTCTGTCAATAGTTTTTTTGCTTTTTGCAAATGATTTTTTTGATATACACATATTATTTACACAAAATACATTTTATTCCGATGAAAAGCGATGTTTAACGGCATATAATATAGTTGTAATAAATAAAAGAGGAGTTTTATTATGTGCACCGCCTCAACCCTTTACGCCGACAGCTTTTATTTCGGAAGAAATCTTGACCTGGAATATTCATATAACGAAACCGTCACGGTCACTCCGAGAAATTTTCCGCTTGAATTCCGTATGTGCAACAAAACGGACAGTCATTTTGCGATGATCGGCATGGCTTATGTTGAAGAAAACTATCCGCTTTATTATGAGGCAGTCAACGAAAAGGGGCTGAGCATGGCGGGACTGAATTTTCCGGGCAATGCGGTTTATTTTCCGCCCATGCACGGCAAAGACAATGTTTCTCCGTTTGAATTTATACCGTGGATTCTCGGGCAATGCGAAAATCTTGAGCAGGCACGCAGACTTCTTAAAAACATCAACCTTGTGAATATTAATTTCAGCGAAACCCTTCCCCTCTCTCCACTCCACTGGATTATTGCAGATAAAAGCGGTGCGGTTACGGTTGAATCCGTTGCAGACGGCTTGAAGATTTACGATAATCCCGTCGGCACCCTCACAAACAATCCGACTTTTGATTTTCATATGAAAAATCTTGCGAATTACTCCAATCTGACCGCCGATGAGCCTGACTCCTCTTCTCCGATGTCATTCCGCAGTCACGGCATGGGCGCAGTGGGTCTGCCCGGAGATTATTCATCGGTCTCAAGATTTATAAAAGCCTCGTTTGTCAGAAGCAATCTTGTATGCGGTGAAAACGAGGGTGAAAATGTTGGTCAATTCTTCCGAATTCTCGGGTCGGTTGAAGTGCCGAAGGGATGCGTACGTTTTGACGGCAAGCTGACCGAAACGGTTTATTCCTGCTGTTGCAACGCCGACAAAGGAATTTATTATTACAAAACCTCGGGTAACAGCCGTATCTGTGCTGTTGATATGCGCAAAGAAAACCTTAACGGAGAAAATCTTGCTTCTTATCCGCTGAGCTGTGAGCAGGATATATGTTTCCTGAATTAAAGCCGTCACCCAAAGGTAACGGCTTATATTATATAATGTATTTGTTAATATAAGGAATTTTGCTCAGTGCGTAAGTCACTGCAAGGCTGACAAAAAACACAATCAGCGTGTTGCACGGCACGGAAAGAATCGGGTTATATGAAAGAGTCGTGAATCCCGTTTGCTTGAAAAGAATGTTGATTAAATCGTGAAAAAGATACATTCCGAAGCTGAGCGCCGATATTTTTGCTATAACCTTGAGCTGCTTTTCGCTCCATTTTATTTTTGAAACCTCATACCTGAAAAATGTTATGACAGCAACAGATTGCATCAAAACATTCGGCATAAAATTGTTATAAAGCGATTTAACGGGTTTGCCCTTGCTGACCGACCATGCCCATGTGCCGACTGCGGTTGCAACAAATCCGATTACACCAAGAGCATAAATAACTTTTCTGATTTTCGGAGATATTTCAGCATTGCAAATATAATATCCGAGGATGAAATATCCCGAATATCCCGTCACAAAATGCATCTGAAAATCAGCCGCAAGACCCGTTGCGCTGTCATGCACAAGAGGCAGCACCTTCATAAGCGGAAAAACGCTTCCGAATATCACCCACAAAAGCAAGAAATATTCCGTCAGCTTTTTATCGGCTGTTATCTTTCTGAGAAACGGAGTAACGAGATAAAGTCCGATAATCGCAGGCACAAACCACAGATGATATCTTCCGCAGATGAATGTTTCGATAACGTATTCAAGGGTGAATTCTTTCGATATCAGCATCGTTACAACCGTATAGACTGCCGACCAGAAAACAAACGCACAGCCGAGACGGAGCACATTCTTCCTCAACATTTTCTTCATTGAGAAATCCCTTGAATTATCAAGAAACATCGCTCCCGAAAGCATTATGAAAACGGGCACACAGAATCTTGCGAAGCTGTCGCCGAGATTGAATATCTGCCACTCAAAGGTTGAGATATCCGTTTTATCCCAGCTTGATGCGCTGACATGGAGAAGCATCATGCTGAAAACCGCAAAAATCCTCAGCACATCCATATATACGATTCTTTTATTATTTTTCAACGGTTTCACTGCTTTCCATTTCATGAAGAAGAGGAGGTCTGAAAAGATTGAATGCGTGCTTATGCACATCAATCACAACCTCGCTGTCGTCTCCGCCGTATTCGCCGTCAAGAGTCCAGGGAAGCGGAGAGCCGTCAAGGGTCTTTATTTTTATATGCTCGCCCGAAACGAATTTTACATATCTTTCATCAAAATCCTTTTTGAGCACGCTTGCGGCAAGCTCTGCCCAGCCTTTTACGGAACAGGGGTCTTTTGCAAGAAGAACTTCAAATTTGCCGTCATTGAGGCAGACCTTTTCTCTGTTGAGATGGATTACCTTGCCTACAGTGTATGTGTTTGAAATTGAGCCGAAAATGAATTCATCCTCAAAAACCTGACCGTCAACTTCGCAACGGATGGGAATGGGATGGATATCCTTAATTTCCTTCGCAGCTTCATAGAAATATGCAAATCTGCCTATCTTGTTCTTGAGGCTCTGGGGTGCGGCGTATGAACACTCCGTGAGTGCGCCGAAAGAAGCAACATATGTAAAATATTTCCCGTTGAATATGCCCAGATCAAAGGGTCTCGCCTTTTCTTTGACGATAAGCTGAGCAGCCTTTGCGGAGTGTCTTGCAGGCAGACCGAGATTGTTTGCGATTTCGTTTGTTGTGCCTGAGGGAAGATAACCGATATCGGGCTGTTTTTCAAGAGTCATGATGCCGTTCATCATTTCACAGAATGTACCGTCACCGCCACGGCAAACAACAATATCATAATCCGAACCGTGTTCACGGGCAAAATCTGTTGCATCGCCTGTTTTTGAGGTGTGCATGATTGTTATGTTATAGCCGTGAGCACCGAAAACGGCAGTTGCGTCCATAAGGTCATCGTTGATTTTGTTGATGCCCGAACGGGGATTGATAATCAGAAGGAGCTTCTTTTTCATTAAAGATACCTTGTTCTTTCCTGCTTTAAAGCATAGTATAAAAACAATTATATCATAAATGTAACACATAAAGCAAGTAAATACAGATAATTAGTCGGTTTTGCACAAAGAAGTTGATAACTTTGCATTATATTACACAGAATTTTTCGCTAAACATTGACACGGTAATTCAAAAACTGTATAATTTTACCAAACACATTTTGTTTGCATTTTCATCATACGGGCTCATAGCTCAGTTTGGGAGAGCGTTCGGTTCGCATCCGAAAGGTCGAGGGTTCGAGCCCCTTTGAGTCCACCAAAGCAGGGTTCGTGCCGACTGGTACGGACTCTGCTTTTTCAAACGGGGCTCGAAGGACGAGCGGCACAGAGCAACAGTCCGGTGGACTGTTGTGACCGCGAGCGACCAAGCGACCGCAGTCGCGCGAATCGAGCCCCTTTGAGTCCACCAAAGCAGGGTTCGTGCCGACCGGTACGGACTCTGCTTTTTCAGAACTTTTGCTCCTTGACAATATCGGCAAACAGGATTATAATGTTTATCAATCGAATATGAATTGATAAGATACGGTTTGAAAAGTCGTACGCTGAGTAAATCAAAAGGGAAATCAGGTTTAAATCCTGAACAACCGCCATTACTGTAAATTACATTGTGTAACAAGTCAGAACACCTGCCGTGTCATTTTTTGGTTAAACACAACTTTGGTGAGAAGAGTGCAACCGATTATTCAAAAGCTGATAAGGCATTTGGAATCGTGCATTCTTTTTTATTAACTGAAAAACACTCTTTCATTTAATTGTTTTGTGCGAGTGATAACAGTGCCGTGTTGCCAACCTTTTGATAAATCCGTTGTGCTCTTTCAACCTGTTTCCGGTTGAAGGAGTTTTGTTTTTTTGTGAGGTGAAAATGTGGCAAATGAGAAAAAAAGGCAGTGGGCATCGGAACAGCTGCAAGAAAAAAGCAAGGAGCTTGGCAGACTCCCGAAAAAAGATGACTTCGATGTAGTAACCCTGTCACGCATAAAAGCCTTTCTCGGTCCTTGGCCGAGAGCTCTGGAGGCGGCAGGTCTTAAAGAAAAAAAGAAAAATTAACGGTGAAAACATGAAACAAGATGCCTTTTCAAAACTTCATCCTGCGGTGAATCTGCTGTTTTTCATCGGAGCAATGTGCTTCGGTGTTCTTCTGCAGCACCCCGTTTATCTGCTTGCAGGCATATTCGCAAGCGGAGTGTATTATTTTTTTCTGAACGGAAGAAAAGGAATCAAAAACATATTGTTGATGATACCTCTTTTCATATTCATCACGCTTTTCAATCCAATCGTAAACACAAGAGGCGTAACGGTTCTGTTTACATATTTCGGCAGACCCTACACCCTTGAAGCGTTGATTTACGGTATAGCCGTTGCGGCAACATTCGTTCTGATGATTCTGTGGTTCGGATGCTACGGCAAGGTGCTGACGGGCGATAAATTCACCTGTCTTTTCGGTAATCTTGCGCCGTCGTTATCCTTGATTCTTGTTATGGTTTTCCGCATGATACCCAATCTTCTGCAAAAAGCAAAGCAGATTATCGGAGTGAGAAGTTCAATCGGCAAAG
>JAZSCL010000067.1:0-12597 GCA_045602905.1 Acutalibacteraceae bacterium | reverse complement strand
GAAGTCAAGTTTGAAACCGCCGTCAACCGCAACATCCCATGCAGAAGCTGCAACGGACATTGAGCTGAAAATCATGACAAATGCAAGAAGCAATGCCAGTGATTTCTTTAAGTGTGTCATAAGCCATTTCCTCCTAAAAACTTGAAAGCCGCAAGCGACACTTTCATATTTTACAAGTCATTTTATCATATAAAATTATAAAAAGCAATAGCGATTTATAATAAAATATATATTTTTATAAGGACAATTCTGTCAGATTGTATGTTTTTGTTAATTTTTTGTTAATTTTCAGCTTTTTCCGAGCCGGTATCAACAACCTTAGCCGCTCTGATTTTTGCAAGCTCATACATCATCGTATCTCTCGTTTTACCGTGAACATTGAAGAAAAGAAGTGTTACGCCCTTCATGAATCTGCCCACTGCGGGAGCAAGAGCAAAAACAGTCCACAGTCCGCGTAGCATAACAGGGTCGGTCTGGGGAATAACCTTTCCCGTGGCATCAAGAAGAGGCTCAAAGTGAATTGCATCGATGATTACACCGCTTAAAATATTTGCAACGGCGGTTGAAATCAAAGTCATGTATCCCATTGCCGCTGTTATGGTTGCCTCATTACGCACGCCGGATTTCCACTCAACATAATCATAGAGGTCGCCGTTAAGAGCCGTACTGCAATATCTTTGAATGCTGTTGACGGCGCCGCAGCAGGTGAGTGCAAAAACAATCCATATGAAATTCGGGATAAGATTATCCTCACCAAAAGGCTTATATCCTACAAGCCACATGATGAAGTAACATATACCGCAAAACATATAACTGCCCGCAGCAAGATTTCTTAATCCGAATTTTTTGGTGAGTTTGGGTGCAAGAGGAAGAACGAAGTAGCTGGGCAGACCCGTAAACAAACCCGAAATCGAGCTCAGAGACAGCTTGCCCATACAGTTAATCCAGAAGAAGTTCTGAACTTTTTCACCGGTGTGCTTTCCTACCGCAAAGAAATTCTTGATGATAAGAATCCACATCGGTCTGCACGTACCAACTGTTTTGAATGTTTCAATAAGACCCATATGCTTCATTTCTTCTCTTGAAGCAAGAGGCATTCTTTCTTTGAGAGCAAAGAAACCGTAAGTTCTGAATATAAGAACGCATCCGATAAAGAAAGATGCACCGCCGATGTAAACATACCTCGTGGGAACATTCAGAAAGTCTACAAACAACGGGAAAAGCGACGGCAGCCACACGCCGAGAAGGTCAGCGTAGGCATCGGTGGCTATCAGTCGGTTTCTTTCGGAAACGTTCGGGGTTATGTTATAAAGAATGGTCTGATAGCTTGTATTATAAAAAGAGTTGGCAATTGAACCCACATAGTTGAACAGGAAAAACCATACAAGCAATGCAGGCTGACTCATTCCGTCAGGCAGAATCCACTGCGTAAACGATGAGAAAAACCAAAACGGAAGGGTTAAAAGAAGATACGGACGCACACGACCCCAACGGGTTCGCGTTCTGTCTATTATAAGACCGGAAAGAGCGTTGTCAACTGAGTCAAGAATACCGCTGATTGTGCTGGCAGTGGTCCATGTTTTTGCCGAAATTCCGAGGAATGTTGTGGCAAAATAAAACGATTCCTTATTGGCGAACGAGTTCCAGTTTGTATCACCGAACCCCGAAAGAATATATGCGACGTAATGCTTGGGACTGAGGTATCTTTTGTTTTGCTGATCAAGGTGTCTTTGAACCTTTTCGGAGTCTTCCTTCATCTCCGGAACGGTTTTTGTTTTCTCAGCCAAGATATCACCTTCCTTAACAGAAATTACAGTTATCGAAAATAACCCAATATAGAAAACATTTTATTATAGAATACAAAAAAAATCAAGCATATTTCGGAATTTTTCTGAAATATGCTTGATTGTGAACAATTATAATTCTATTTTTTTGCTTACAAGAGGCTTTTTGCTACGGGTTTTCCAGAAGCTTCCCGCATATATTTCTGCATAATATGTTTCGTTTTTGTTTAAGTTTTCAAATGAAACGCTGAGTTTTTCCGGCATATCATCGAAATAAAACTCACTCCAAAGAGTTTTGTTTCTGACGATTGTACCGTTTTCTGTTTTTATATATACATTATAATCATTTACATAATAATCATCGGTTACTGCCTGGTCAAACTCAACTGTAAAGCCGTTTTCCTTTACATCTTTGATTTCGATTTTTGCCGTATCTTCAAACCAAGGCGCAGCATCTGTTTTGTACCTTGCATCGGTATAAAGGAAGGAATCCGGATCCCATGCAGAATCAATTTCCCATGTCATAGGATAGAATTTGCCGGCAAGAACATCATAAGGATAAATTCTTACCCTCATGTCGGCATCAGCTTCAACTATTGTCATCTGCGCCGCCTTATTATCGTCAGGAGGGATTGTTCCGTAATATTTATCAAACTCATCAAGCTCGAAATAGCTGAGTGTACCCGTTCCGAGACAGGTAAAATGACGCTGATGAATCGAACGAGGATCGTTTATCGGAGCATGAGAATGACCTGAGAAATTAATAACCTGAGGGTAATTCATAAGAATTGCGGTAAGCTCATCCTCGCCCCAGTTTGCACTTCCGTAAACAGTTCCCATGATATGAGGATGCTGGAAGAAGAAAATAGGCTTTCTCGGTGCATCTGCAGCGGCTTTTTTCAGCTCTGTAGCAGCCCAAGCCTGCTTTGCGTCATCAAAATGACAGCCGTTTGTGCTTGTTACACTTATAAAATGATATCCGTTGATTACCTTGTGTGTATCGTGCTCGGAATCAAAAATCTCATGGAATCTTTTAAGCGCAGCTTCTTCACCGTCTGTCATGTATTCGTGGCTGGCGAGCGAAAGAGTAACCTCTGTGCCTTCTTTCACATATTCATCAAGAGTTTTCTTAAAGGCAAGCATCTGCTCAGGTGCTCCGTTTTTTGTGAAGTCTCCGACAACATAAACTGCATCAAGCTTTGAATATTCTTCTTTTTCGCTGAGTTCATATGCTGTTTTAAGAGCTTTTTCCATTCTCTCGTATTCAGCCTCACGCTCGCTGCCATAGTGAATATCACTCACTACAAGAAAACGAAGAACGGGTTTGAAATTTTTATCAAAAGCCATTTCAATCATCCTTTTTTATATAAATTACGGGGCTGTCGGTTAAACAGCCCCGTTGAAAATCAGATTTATTTCAGCTTGATCAGCTGTTTGCCCAAAGGTTTGCAAATACTTCGATAACACTTCCTAAGAGACTTGTGAGCATACCAAATATGTTAACGCTGGGAAGCCAGCTTACGAAGTTATCGATGAAATCCTGCCAGGGAAGACCGAGAATCTGAGAGATGAATGAAGGACCTTCGTCATCATCCTTGGGAGGTGCGGGGGGAGCATCCTTTTCCTTAACAGAAAGCTCATAAAGGCTTGAGCTTGCAACATTGCCTGCTTCTACGCAGATATAGTATGTACCTGCATCAAGCTGATCTGTTTCGAATTCGGCAGCCTTTGCATTTGTTGCGTCATACTTCTTGATTACAGACTTGTTGGGTGCGATAAGAGAGATTGTCCACTGACCCTCAATGTCTTTGTATGAGGGGTTAACAGCAAGCTTAACCTTAACGCCGCCGTTTGAGCTGTTTACATAGAATCTGTAGTAGTCAACATCGTTCTTATTGAATGTTGAACCGAAATAAACATTACCTGTTGTTTTGATGGGTGTTGCGAGTTCCTTGGTGTTGTTGTATTCATATTCGCTGTAATCGTCTGTAAGATAATAAACTCTTGTCTGATAACCGCCTACATCGCCGTTAACACCTTCGATTTTAAGAAGGTAGTTGCCGGCATTTACACCTACGCTGGGGCTGATTACGCTTGCTTCGTTTTCGGTGATGCTGATTGAGCCGAGTTCCTTGGCAACAGGCTGTGCATTTGCGCCGTCAAGGTAAGCGTAGAGAGTAGCCTTATAGTTACCCTTGTTTGATGTGCCGTTGTAAAGATAGAAATAGATTGCACCTGAACCGGGAATGTCGATTGAATAGTAGTCAACATCAACTTCTGTTTTTTCTATGGTTGCAGGGTCATCCTTGTTTGCAATTATGCCGTAATACTGCTTCTTTGAGTTTGAGGTTGAAAGGGTCATCGAAGTTGCCTTTGATGCAACATCGTTGGGCTCTTTTTCAGTGTTTGCAGCAGTGTCGATTGTTGCGGAAAGAGTATATTCAAGAGTTGCTGAGTGGCTCTGACCCATTGAAACAGCTGCATAGTATATACCTTTTTCAACAGCAAAGGGAGCAGATGATGTTTTAGCTTCTGAACCCTGTGACTTGAATGAAAGAATATCTTCACCGTCACCGTTGGTGATATCAACAGTAAAGTATGTTGACTTAGCGCCTGTAACAGCGGCATGCTCAATGTTTACGGTGATAAGGCAGGGATTTGAAATCTCAAACGAGAAGTAGTCCACATCGTCTGCATCATCAAGAACAGCCTTGATTTTGCTTGCAATACCCATGGGATTTGCAGTGTTGTAGGTGTCGTTGATTTCTTCTTCTGTGAACTCAGTTGCAGCAAAAGCTGACATCGAGCAGCTCATAACAACTAAAAGAGCAAGGAGAAGAGCAAGAATTTTCTTTGCGTTTTTCATGTTTTTTGTCCTCCTGTTTTACATCAAAATTATTTTGATGAAAGCATTTTATCATAAAACATTTAACTTGTCAAACCAAAAAGACCCGAATTTATTAAGATTTGATGAATAATATATTAATTTAGAATTATTTTTTCTTCGGGATATCAAAGATTTTGTGTTTGAAATCGGTTCATACCCAATATATAATATCAGGCAGCCCTTACGGACTGCCTGAAAAAATTATTTTTTTAGCTGAGGAATTGTTTTGGTAAGACCGAAAAGCTTTTTGAAGAATGCGATAATCTTTTGGAAGAATCCTGCCTTTGCGGTCATTGTCTGCTCATCAGATGAAACAGTGTTTTCATTTTCATCTACAATAACAGCAGTGAACACGGTTTCACCACTTGATTCAGGTGAGATTGTGCAGGTTTTGCCGTCATCGGAAACAGCCACACTGAAATTGTTGTTGCTTGAAATCCATTTGATGCTGTATCCCACAGGCAATTCGCCCTCGATATCTGCGTGGAGAATAATCTTGTCACCGTAGTTGATTGTGGTGGTTGAGGGGGTGGGGATAATTCCCTCACAAATTGAAACATGGTTATTATAATCATTTTCATTGTAGAATTTATGGAAACACATTCTACATATATTGTAATCTGTCTCTTTGTTACATTCTTTTTTATGTGCTTCAATTTCTGCCCTTGAGATTCTTTTTCCACAATTTCCACAAAGCGTGTAAGCTTCAGTTTCTTCTAACGAACAATTGGGACACTCAACTATAGATGCACTATAAGTCAATCCACAATCCGAGCAAGTCGTATTTGAAATCTGCTTCTCCCAAACAGCATATAATGTTGTATCTTTTGAAATTGCAATTGACTGACCTGCTATGTAATCGGGGTAAACTGCACTACTGTTTGTTGACCAACCGAGAAATTTATAATCGTTTCTTATTGGTTCAACATATGAAACTGTATAATAACTTGAACCTGTAACCGTCGAAGGAGCACCGAAACCTCCATTTGCATTGTAGATTAATTTACGATTGATTATTCCCGACATTCCTAAATAAAACTCACCAATAGCACCGTTTGTTGTACCTACTTTTATGTAGTATGTCTTACCAAATGTAAATTCATAAACCAACTCAAGTAGTGCGTTTTCCTTAGGATGCATAGCCCTTGCTAGCTCATTACCGTTTGAGTCATATAGGAAAATACACAGGTTTTCTCCGGAGCTAGTGTTATCTGAATAAAACTTAAAGAACTGTATTGACCATTCCTTTGTGTTATCTTCAAAATATTCGTCTGCAACATATTTAAAGTAAATTGTTTCCCACGGATACTCAAAATATATATCGTATGCATTTCCTATTAATCTACCTGCTGATTCTGCAGCTTTCCATATTGCATAAAGAGTAATATTTGATGAGAGAGCAATTGTGTCTGATGGCAGATAATCTGCAACAGATGCACTTCTGTTTGTTGACCACCCTAAAAAAGAATAGCCAAATCTTTCTGGAACAGACGAAGACAAGGTTATTGTGCTATTGCCATTTTGGCTTGAAATAGCACCATTACCACCATTCATATTATAAGATAATGTGTAACTACTAGGTTGTTTTTTTGACCATTGTGCATAAAGTGTGGTGTTTTGGGTCAGTGTAATAATATTTCCTGCAATATACGAACACCCCCATGTGCTACCTAAATCTCTTTCTGTTGTCCATCCCACAAAAGTATATCCCACTCTAGTCGGAACAATAGAACTTATAACATGACTAGTTACTCCACTTTGACCAGATGGTGCACCAATACCGCCATTTGCATCATAACTTATTGTATAGCCCAATATATAATTAGGAACACCAAATTTTTTTATTGTTGCCCCACCATATTCGGAAACGCCATTGCTTCTTTTATATCTTATAGCTCTTACTTTAACTGAACTTACACCATTGGAAGAGCCTGAATTTCCTTCAACAACATGAATATAGCTGCTATCAACATCCGTCACTAACCCAACATGTGAACTGTTGATAAATGCAATATCACCTTTTTGAGGTATGTAAGAATTAAAATTTTTGGTTGTAGAGCAAAAACCATTTGGTGATGCACTTGCATTTTTCGCAATAATATTTGTTGAAATCCCCGCTTGATATGCACACCAACTTATAAAAATAGCACACCACGCCTCATGCCTTGATGAATTCTTATAAAACCATGAGTTATATTCAGTATAATTATTATAACTTCTTGTATCACTTCCACTTAAAGAAGATGAACTGGCACTTTCGGTATATCCCAATTGGGACTTCGCTATATTTGTAATATCTTCTCGCTGATTACCTGTTAAATTAACTTCACAAAGTCTTTGATAATACACCCCAGACTTATATGACGACGAAACCGTATAAGGTGGTGTTAAAGCACTTGCTTTATTAATCAAAATAGACTCGTTATTATTGAATTTAGGATTCATAGAATTCGCTACTGTAGCACCAAAAGCCATAATAGCAACAAGTAAGAGTGACAAAAATTTTTGGAATATTCTTTTCATAATGGCCCTCCATTTTTATTTAATATCTATATTTTAGTAAATATTTTTACTAAAGTCAATAGTAAATATATTTACTCGATATAATAAAAATATGGATTACATTAAAATAATGCGTGATTTGCGTGAAGACAATGATAAAACACAACAAGAAATAGCGGATATTCTCGGAACGTCGCAAACGATGTATGCAAGATACGAAAGAGGTGCAAACGAATTGCCCATACATCATCTTATGAAACTCTGCGATTATTATGGTGTTAGTGCCGATTATTTCCTCGGACGTAAATATGATAAGTAAATCCTCCGATTGTTCGGGGGATTTTTTAATTTCATCATGCAAAAAGGGTGTGCCGAAGCACACCCTTGATTTGTTATTCGATTAATACATTCCGCCGCCCTGGGCTGCCATTGCTGCTGCCTGAGCTGCGTCTGCTGCGGGGTCGGGCTTATCGGTTACAAGGCTTTCTGTTGTGAGAACCATTGATGCTAGCGATGATGCGTTCTGAAGTGCAGAACGGGTTACCTTTGTGGGGTCAAGGATACCTGCTGATGCCATATCGCAGTAAACATCCTTTGCAAAGTCATAGCCGTAGCCAACCTTACCGCTTTCGTGGATAGCGTTGATGATTATTGAGCCTTCAAGACCTGCGTTTGCTGCAATCTGACGAACGGGCTCTTCAAGTGCCTTGAGAACAATCTTGATGCCTGTCTTTTCGTCTGCATCCTCTGCTGTTTCAAGAAGTGCCTTAACGCTTGAAACTGCGTTGAGAAGTGCAACACCGCCACCTGCTACGCAGCCTTCTTCAACTGCTGCCTTTGTTGCTGCAAGTGCGTCTTCGATACGGAGCTTCTTTTCCTTCATTTCGGTTTCTGTTGCCGCACCAACCTTGATAACAGCTACGCCGCCTGAAAGCTTTGCAAGTCTTTCCTGAAGCTTTTCTCTGTCAAAATCAGATGTTGTGTTTTCAATCTGAAGCTTGATCTGTGCGATTCTTGATGCGATTTCATCCTTTGCACCAACGCCGTCAACGATGATTGTGTTTTCTTTTGAAACCTTAACCTGACGTGCTCTGCCGAGCTGTGCAAGCTGTGTATCCTTAAGTTCAAGACCGAGGTCTGAAGTAATAACTTCGCCGCCTGTGAGGATAGCGATATCCTGAAGCATTTCCTTTCTTCTGTCGCCGAATCCGGGAGCCTTTACGCAAACAACGGTGAATACACCACGGAGCTTGTTAACAAGAATTGTTGAAAGTGCTTCGCCCTCAACGTCTTCTGCAATGATGATAAGCTTTCCGCCTGCGTGCATAATCTGCTCAAGAAGAGGAAGAAGGTCCTGAATGCTTGAAATCTTCTTGTCTGTGATAAGAATGAGAGCATCGTCGATAACTGCTTCCATCTTATCTGTATCTGTTACCATATAGGGTGAGATATAGCCTCTGTCAAACTGCATACCTTCAACGACTTCTGATTCGGTAACAGCAATTTTGGACTCCTCAACGGTGATAACGCCGTCGGAAGTAACCTTTTCCATAGCATCTGCAATGAATCTGCCCACTTCTTCGTCTGCTGAAGAAATAGTTGCGATTCTTGCGATATCCTCAGAGCTTGAAACGGGCTTTGAGTTGCTCTTGACAGCCTCAACTGCAGCCTCAACCGCCTTCGCCATGCCCTTCTTCACTACCATGGGATTTGCGCCTGCGGTAACATTCTTCATGCCCTCTCTGATAAGAGCCTGAGCAAGAAGAGTAGCGGTTGTTGTGCCGTCACCTGCAACGTCATTTGTCTTTGTTGAAACTTCCTTGACAAGCTGTGCACCCATGTTTTCAAACGGGTCTTCAAGCTCAATTTCCTTTGCGATTGTTACACCGTCGTTTGTGATAAGGGGTGCACCGTATTTCTTATCAAGAACAACGTTTCTGCCCTTGGGTCCGAGTGTGATTTTAACGGTATTTGCAAGCTTATCAACGCCTGCCTGAAGTGCTTTTCTGGCTTCTTCGCCGTAAATAATCTGTTTAGCCATTATAAAATCCTCCTATAAATCAGTAAAATTATTCAACAATTGCAAGAATGTCGCTCTGCTTGACGATTGTGTATTCTTCTTTGTTGAGCTTAACCTCTGTGCCGGAATACTTGCTTGTGATTACCTTGTCGCCAACCTTAACGTACATTTCAACTTCCTTGCCGTCAACCATTCCGCCGGGGCCAACTGCAATAACTTCGGCAATCTGGGGTTTTTCCTGTGCCGATGCTGCAAGGATAATTCCGCTGCTTGTGGTTTCTTCGACCTCAACGAGTTTAACAACAACTCTGTCTGCAAGGGGTTTGAGTGTCATATCTATTACCTCCAAAAAATTATTACCTATCTTTTAGCACTCGATGTTCCCGAGTGCTAATTTGTATTTTAGCCACTTATTACGGAAAAATCAAGTGTTTTAGGTAAAATTTACAATATTGTAATAATTGATATTATTTGTTAATCATATTTTTACAATACAGTTACAAATTTTTGTATTTATTGACTTTGAATGATTATATTGCTATATTATATTTATATTATTTTATCTTTTTGCGGATGAGGTAATTTATGGAAAAGATTAAAAAGTTTTTTGTTTCCGACTGGTTTACGGTTATTCTTCTTGTTGCATCCGTCGGAATAGTATTCAGCGGCAGTGAAATAATCGGTACTGTCGGCTTTGTTCTTCTTTTCGGAGTTGTAATGGCGCTCACTGACGATTGGATGCCTTTGTTTCAGATTATAATGTTCACAACCTGCTTTGCAATTCGATGCAAGAATTCATTCAACACCTTTCTCGGTTATTGGTGGATTGTGCCGATTATGATTGCACTGGTTGTGTGTCATTTTGTCCGTTTCAGGGCTAAATTCTCAAAAGGAATGTGTTTCAAAGGCATTCTTGCAACCTCCGTCGCCGTAACATTAGGCGGTTTGGGTATAATAACAGCCAAAGAATATTTCTTCTACACATCACTTTTCCATGTTTTTATGCTCGGATTTGCCATGCTCATAATTTATTCCTTTATGAGCGCTACCCTCAAAGCAAGCGATTCGTATTCATTCGGAGAAAAATTCTCGAAAATGATGGTCTGTGTTATCTGTCTGCTTGCCGTCTGTCTTTTTGAGGAATATTTCACCAACCGTGATATGCTTGTTGACGGCTTTGAGATTATCCCCTTCCAGTGGCGTAACAATGCGGCAACTATGCTTATGCTTGCAATGCCGTTTGCATTTTATCTTTCAGCAAAGGATTTCGGATTGTTCTTTATCGGTATTCTTGACTATGTGCTTATTCTTTTTACGGGTTCAAGAGGTGGAATGCTTTTTGGTATTATTGAGCTTATAATTTGCATTGTTGTTATGTTTATCATCGACAAAAGACACAGACCTGCTATTGCTGCAATCATCGGCGTTTCGATTGTTGTAACCAGCCTTACATACCGCACATGGTTTGACGCATTAAGCTACACCCTGCTGCGGCTCATCGACCCTGATGAAAACTCAATCCGTATTCAGCTTATCGGCAGGGGCATTGATGATTTCAAGGCTAATCCCATTTTTGGCAGAGGTATCGGCTACATGGGTAACAGGGATGTTCACAAGAGTGCCGATTTTGCTCTTTGTTGGTATCATTGCTCGCCCGTTCAAGTTATCGGCAGCTTCGGTATCTGCGGCATCGCCGCCTACGGCTATCTTATTTATCTTCGTTTCAAAACATTACTCAGACACTTAACATTTTTTAATATTATAATGTTTATTTCTTATATCGGACTGGAATTGATGTCACTTGTCAATCCGGGTATTTTCGCACCGTTTCCCTATCTTTTCCTTATCACTCTTTATTTTGTTATGATGGAAAGGTGCAATAACGATACGGATAAGAATTTTCTTTCAAAAATAATGAAAGGTGAAAAACCATGAATGTTCTCTCAATAGGCAACAGCTTTTCGACCAACGCACACAAGTTTCTTCCGCAGATGGCTAAAGCATCGGGCAAAGAACTTCTACTCTGCAACCTGTTTATCGGCGGATGTTCTCTTGAACAGCACTGGAAAAACTGGCGTGAAGAAAAAACGGCTTATGATTACGAAATTTATCTTCCGTTTGAAACAGAAATGACACGCACAGATGATATTGCTCTGCACGAAGCCGTTGAGGATGAAGACTGGGATGTTATAACCCTTCAGCAATGCAGCCATTTCAGCGGAATTTCGGAAAGCTATTCGCCATATCTTTCCGAACTTGCGGAATACTGCAGAATGGTTAAACCCAATGCAAAAATCATGCTCCATCAGACATGGGCATATGAAAGCGGATGCAGACATCCCGGCTTTGCTCATTACGGCAACAGTCAGCAGGAAATGTACCGCGCACTGACCGAGGCATATGTAAATGCGGCAATGGAAGCGGATATAGATATTATTATTCCCTGTGGCAGAGCATGGCAGACCGCCAGAAATACCGTTATCGGTGATAAACTTACAGAAGACGGCTATCACGGCAATGACCTTGGATGTTATCTTGCTGCGGCTTGCTTCTATGAAAAGCTTTTCGATGAAAGCATTTATGAAAATGATTTCATTCTGCCCGATGTTCCCGAACAGATAACCGAAATCCTCAAACTCTGTGCTCACACAGCAGTTGAAGAAGGAATAATGAGAAAATAAAAATTGACCGAAAGAGCCAAAACTCTTTCGGTCTTGTTTTTTTACATAAAAAAGGAGCAACCCGAGGGTTGCTCCAAAAAATCAGTTTTTTAAATTATTCAGCGATATCAATAACAACGCCTGAACCAACAGTTCTGCCGCCTTCACGGATAGCGAAGCGGAGACCCTTTTCAATAGCGATGGGAGTGATAAGTTCAACGTTCATGTCAACGTTGTCGCCGGGCATACACATTTCTGTGCCTTCGGGAAGGCTGATTACGCCTGTAACGTCAGTTGTTCTGAAATAGAACTGAGGACGGTAGTTGTTGAAGAAGGGAGTATGACGGCCGCCTTCTTCCTTTGAAAGAACGTAAACCTGGCCTGTGAACTTTGTGTGGGGGTTGATTGAACCGGGCTTTGCAAGAACCTGGCCACGTTCGATTTCTGATCTCTGAACACCACGAAGAAGAGCACCGATGTTATCGCCTGCTTCTGCATAGTCAAGAACCTTACGGAACATTTCGATACCGGTAACAACAACCTTTCTCTTTTCGTCTGTAAGACCAACGATTTCTACTTCTTCACCTGTCTTGAGCTGACCTCTTTCAACTCTTCCTGTAGCAACTGTACCTCGGCCTGTGATTGTGAATACGTCTTCTACGGGCATAAGGAAGGGAAGGTCTGCCTTACGATCGGGTGTGGGGATATATTCGTCAACAGCAGCCATGAGTTCCCAGATGGGAG
>JAZSCL010000066.1:0-3734 GCA_045602905.1 Acutalibacteraceae bacterium | reverse complement strand
CAATGTTTATGAATATGCAGTAATCTTTGATCTCGGATATTGATCCGCGGAAGGATAATGTTGAAACAACAGAAAGTTTAAACTGAATCCCAAAATGGGGGCAGGTACCAATAGGTATCTGCCCCTTGTTTGTTGGTGAATGGATAATGAAATTATCATATGGAATCAGGCGGATGACCTGACTTTGCTTGTTTTGTGCTTATTTATGTTTGCGATAATACTGTTTTGCTTTTTACAATATTTAAAATATTTTAATTGTATATGATGGCACAATGTTATATACTGTTAACATAGGGCAGGTGATGTAAGTGAAAAAGAATAAAGGGAAACGAGGTCGCAGGAAAAATGGCAGTTTCAGATATCTGGTGTTCAGCTTTCTTGTTTTATGTATATGGATTTTTTCAACTTTCACCATTTGTACCAATGAAATTGAAATATCAAACAAGAAAATAAAAGACGAAATAACGATTGTACATATTTCGGATTTGCACGGTTCTGTTTTCGGTATCAATAATTCATCTATAATAAATGCGATTAAAAGGGTGGAACCGGATTTAGTCGTGGTTACGGGTGATATGTACACACGTGGCAGCAATGAAGGCAGAAGTACAGCATTAAGCTTGATGAAAAATATTAGTAAAAACCACACAGTTTACTATGTTAATGGTGAGCACGATAATGATGAGAGCTTTTTTGATGAGCTGAGGAAGAGCGATGTAAGAGTTCTTGATTATAAATATGAAGATATTACTGTAAAAGAAACCGAAATAAGACTTTACGGAATCACAAATGTTTATTATTCGCCTACATTTGACTTGAATAATGAATTTACTCTTGACGAAAGCAGATATAACATACTGCTTGCACATATTTGCAACAAAGAGGCTTTTTCGGATTTCGGGATAGATTTGAGTCTTTGCGGTGATACTCACGGCGGACAGGTGAGGCTTCCGTTTCTCGGCGGACTTTACGGCACTAACGGTTGGCTGCCTGAAGTTACTGATAAAGAGGCATTTGTAAAAGGCTTATACAAATATAAGAACACAGACTTCTTTGTTTCAAGCGGACTTGGTAATTATCCCATACCTTTACGATTTCTGAACAGACCTGAAATTGCAGTGATAAAACTGGTTTCTGAAAAATAATTTTGAAAATTACTTGACTTTTCCCTTGGGGCAAAGTTTAAAATCGGTCTGAAAGGAGGTCGGTTTATGAAAATTAAAGATGTTATTGAACAAACGGGGTTAACCGACAAGGCTATCAGACTTTACATAAATAATTCGCTTGTGGTACCAAGCATTGAAGAGAATTATAGCGGCAGAAAAAGTATCGATTTCTCAGATGCGGATATAGTAAGGCTTAAAAATATAGCTCTGTTGAGAAAAGCAGGATTTTCAATTGCCGATATAAAGGTGATTGTTTCAGATGAAAACAGTGTCAACGGAATTGTCAACAGATTTATAGAAGAAAAAGAGAAAGATATTCAGCGTGATACGGAAATTGTGAATATACTTAAAAACGTTTCAGATGAAAAACTGACTTTTGAGAGATTGAGTGATGTGCTTTCAGAAACTACAGCAGAAAGTAATGTGCCGGAAGCGGATATGCAAGTATCAAAAAAGGAGATAATATTCAGAAACGTTTTTCGAGTTTTCGGAATATTTAATTTAGTTGTATCTGTTGGATGTATTCTGGTGAATTTGATTTTAATAAAGGTTGAACACAGATATTTATATTTAGAGGATAAATGGTGGCTTGCTTATCTTCTGGCATATGGAGGGTTCGTAATTGTTTCAGCACTGTCGGTGTGGCTCGTTCGTTTATGCTCCAATAAAAGAATGCCGACACACAGAATAGTGAAAATTTTTATCTCTGGTGTGCTTTCTTTGTTTATGTTAATTCTAACTGTCCCTTGGTCGCTAATTTGCACACTAACAATTGTTGCCGGTACGACTGTTTCTAAAACTGAAAATATTGATAACTATTTATTGCTTGATAGGTATGTTGAAGAAAAAACAGACGGACTATTTCCTGAGGATATACCGGTGGAAGCGGAAAATCTGAAGTACCATTACGAGTATTATTCAGGATTTCTTGAATATAAGTTTGATATATTTGCTGAGTGGCAGCTTCCGAACCGGAAGTTTAAAGAACAAGTTGAAACCAATTTGTATTATTATGAAAAAGTTCCGACGTGCATTGATAAAACGGATGAAAAACTAACATATGAATTACAACTAAAAAAACGTGAAATCATAGAAAAAGGCGATTGGAAACTTATATATTATGAAGATTCTGATATTGGCAGAAAATGGACAAGTGATGAAAGCGTATATCACATATCCATTTTTGCATATAACGAAAAGAATAAGATAGTCAGATATATACTTTCTGCGAGTGACTATGGCGGATATGAGCCTTATTATGTTACACTTGAATGGCAATAAATAAAACGGAAAATCAGGTAAAAACCACCTGATTTTCTTGTTTTTTAGTAAAAAAACCATTTGTTCACAAAAAGTTTACAATTTAAAATGGGTAAAATCGGGCTTTTTGAATGGTTTCAGATTGTTTGTTATGTAGAAAATATTGGATATTTTATGTTATATTGCACAAAATAATCAACCTGAGAAGTCAGGTTTGTACAATATGTAGTAAAAACGCCAAAACCCTAATAGAATAGCCATTTTCGGGCAAAAAAAGTTAAAAAATTTTGCAAAAATACTTGCATTTTGGGAAAGAATGTGGTAGTATATACGAGTACGTGACCTGGGTAAACTATGCCCTGATGCACTTTTGTACGCAGAGTGTGTGAGGAAAAGTATGCTCAGTAACACGAACTTGATATGCGATGATGCGGGAGGTGGCCGTTCCAGAAACGGGAAATTTCCGCGGAGTATGTCCGATTTCAAACCGGGCGAAAGAATATCTCAGCAGCCGGCTATGGGCGTTCCCTGCGCCTATAGGGACAGGTCTGCAACGAGGGGCTTTTATGCAATCCCGGAACATATTGTATGTTTCGGTTTTTAAAATGTGAAAGGTTGAAACACCCGGAACAGTATTGCTTTTAAAAGCCAATGCCCGCCAAATTTTTAAGGAGGCAATCAAAATGGCAGTTAAGGGAAAAATCAGAATCAGACTCAAAGGTTACGATCACAACCTTGTCGACAAAGCAGCAGAAAAGATCGTTGAAACTGCAAAGCGTACAAATGCACAGGTTTCAGGTCCCGTTCCGCTCCCGACAGAAAAAGAAGTCGTAACAATTCTCCGTGCTGTGCACAAATACAAGGACAGCCGTGAGCAGTTTGAGCAAAGAACTCACAAAAGGCTTATCGACATCATCAGACCTTCAAACAAAACTGTTGAAGCTCTGACAGGTCTTGAGCTTCCTGCCGGCGTAGAAATCGAGATTAAGCTTTAATCTCAAGCCGAAGCTACACCGGAAGGTCATGTTGGGGGAGAGCCTCAACCAATAACCTAAAATAGGAGGAAAGAAAATGAAAAAAGGTCTTATCGGCAAAAAAATCGGCATGACCCAGATTTTCGACGACAAGGGTAACGTAGTTCCCGTAACAGTTGTTGAAGCAGGTCCTTGCCCCGTCGTCCAGATCAAAACAGTCGAAACAGACGGCTATGCAGCTGCACAGATCGGCTATGGCGACGTAAAACCGCAGCGTGTAAACAAACCTCAGGCAGCTCGCTTTAAGAAAGCAGACGTTGCTCCCAAGAAGGTA
>JAZSCL010000065.1:0-11035 GCA_045602905.1 Acutalibacteraceae bacterium | reverse complement strand
TTCATCTGCTTTTTGATTTTGACATAAACATTGATACAGCAGAAAACAAATAATACAAAACATATTATAATTGACTGCCAGATTTCAAAGGTGAATTCAAAAGGATAACCCTTCACAAACACATAATAGTGTTTGAATGCTGTGTATCCGATTATATATGCCGCTAATCCGATGCTGTATCCCCACACAAACATATTGACAAGCTGATGAATGAATGCCATCGAAAGTTCCTTTGCCGATGCACCGACCGCACGCAGAGTTCCTATTTCGCGTCTGTCAGACCTTATCTTTGCGGTTACGGCATTATTGATAATGCTTGCACCTATGCACAAAAACAGAATTATAACAGCAAGAATTGCCGTTAACAAGAATTTCATTTCGGATTTGCGCGACTGTAAATCGGCATAATTCGATTGGAACTCTGCAGATTTACCCGATGTCATTGACGTAAAGAACAGCTGCATTTCTTCATCAATTTCCTGTGTGCATTCCTTTTTTAAATCAACAGACAATGAATCATACTTGACGTTGCATCCGAAGGAAGAAAGACCTGAGTGGGTTGTTGCAAAGATTATTGTATCCGAATAGTAGTTTTGGGGAGTGACTATTGCACCGATTGTAAACTCTTTTCCGAACAAGTCATAAACATATTTTTCGTTGTAAGAATCATTCGGGCCATCAGGCTTATCGCCGTTTATAAGTATACGAAAATCAACCGTATCACCAACCTTAAATCCAAGCTTTGCTTTTTCCAGTATTTCGGTTTCAAAGTTGGTGTGTTGCTGTATAAGATCTCCGTTATCAAGCGGTTCAACACCGTCCCACGAAAGATGCCTTTCACCTTTTGTTGTTTGCCAATGCAGAGTGTAGGCGATTTCGGGATATGCAACAAGAATTATTTCTTCACCCGAATTGAGCTTATCAATATCAATTTTGCCGCTTATAAGCCTGCTTTCAAGCTTTGCAATATCAGCTTCATCATATGATTTTATATTGGTCGGCAAAAGCTCGTTCGGGCAGTTTGTTTTTTCTTTTGCAAAAAGATATCCTTCATCAGGCTCGGTTCGTGCACCGTATTTTTTAAAGCTTTCAGTATCCTTAACAATATCGTGTGCCACATCAGATTCTATGCTTGTTTCAAGGGCTTGATATGTGTGGACAAGCTCCGTGTATTTGTCAAATTCATCAATAAGCAAATTTGCTTTAACGGTTTTTGTGCCCTTTATGTTTCCTACATGTTCAGAATCATAAATTGTATTTCTGAAATCCTCATTCATTGTTTGCTCTGCAGGGAAATAGGCGTAATCATTTGAGGCATAGTTATAATCATCAAAGGTATAATCAGGATAGCTGAGCATATTCTGGCTTACCGCTGAATATTCACCAAGAACGCAGAAACCGATGCACGGGAACACAGAAATAACAATCAAAAGAAAAACAATGCCAATCTGCCTTGAACGGTAAAAAGTTATGCTTCTTTTTGCGATAAGATTCGGTGCATTAAAAAGCTTTTTTGACTTGATTTTTTTATTTTTAACTTTTCTGCCAAGCTCTGAATTCCTTATTGCCTGCATGGGATTAATTCTTGTTGCGGATAAAAGCGGTATAAGTGCCGCAATCATAACGCTCACAACACTTGCAACGGTTGAGATAATCAGAACGCTCCATTCGGGCTTGAATATGAAGCCTTCGCCCATAATTTCCGCATACAGTTTAACTCCGAAATACGAAATCAGAATGCTGACAGGTGCAGAAATAATGCTGATTATAAATGCTTCTCTGCCGAAAACATTGATAATCTGTCTTTTGGTCATTCCTACTGCACGCAGAAGACCTATCTGCTTTTTTCTGTCCTGCAAATTAGTGTTGAATGCGTTTATTATTCCGAAGCAAGAAGCAATCATTAACACAGCCATAAGAAAAGCAACAAGATAAGTGTTGGTAGTTATGATGTCATAAAAACCGCTTGCATAGCTCATATAGTCTTCAACCTGATGCATATAATTTGAAGATGTTTCGGCATTTCCGTTATAAAAATTCAAATCGCTGAGCCAGCCTATAAAATCGGCATTATATCCGCTGTTGTCATCGGAAATAATTGAGAGATATCTGAATTTGCAGGGCAAACCGCCCGCTTCCGTTCTTTCTTCGCTGCTTACCATCGCCGCAGGAAACAGATAAAATTCGGACTCATCACCGACATATCTCTGCACGTTTGCACGCTTATCTTCAAGAATTCCGCAAACGGTATATGTTTTATTAACCTCTCTGACTTCACCTTTATCTCCGTTAGGTACAATAACCGTCATATCAAGCGAATCACCGACATTGATACCGTCACGTTTCAGACGAACAAGAGCATCTTTCTCAATGACAATTTCGCCCTCTTTCTGAGGAAATTCGCCCGATTCGAGAATTGAATTGGCAAGATACATCGCTTTTTTATCATAATAAGCAAGCGCCGTTCCGCTTTCCTTTTCTCCGTCGGGAGAATAACCGTAGCCGATTATCTCTGCCGTTGCATAATCTTCAAGATATCCGAGTTCAACAGCTTCATCAAGATTTATATCGTTACCCCCGTACATCACGGCATTTTCCCTGCCGACGGTTTTATACACAAGCTCCTGAACCGAGTTTGAACAGCAGGCAAAGAAGAAAATTGTACCAGATGAAAACGTCATTGCAAGAATAATGCCGATAATCATTAATGTATATTGCTTTCTTCTTGCTTTTAAATTACCGAAAGCTAATTTATTTACGGTTAACTTTTTATGTTTCATTTTATCCTCCTTTCATCGGAGTGAAAATTATAATTCTCTGATATTCTCAACAATGCTGTATTTCATCTGCTTTTTGACTTTGGAATAAAGATTTACAAAGCAAACCGCAAGCAGAGCAATGCAGATGAGAGCCGCCTGCCATATTTCATAATTGTAATCAAGAGTTCTGTCTGATGATTTTGCGGCAAAATACATAAGAATCCAGATAAATGTATACAAACCAAAGCCGACACCGCATCCCCATCCGAACATTGAAAGAAGCTGCTTGAAATATGACTGCGTAAGCTCTTTTGCGCTTGCACCGACTGCACGCAGAGTTCCGATTTCTCTTTTGCCGTCACGAATCTGTGCAGTCAATGAATTGTTGATAACGCTTGCACAGATTGAGAAGAAAAGGATAACAACCGAAAGAAGAGCGATAAGTAAGCCTCTGTAGGTGTTTTTGTTTTCCTCATTGCGCTCAAATTGAGAACTCAGATAATGATTTGAGCCTGAAACATACTGATTGAGGAATTGCATCATTTCACCGTCAATTTCAGATGTGCATTCTTCTTTCAAGGTGATGTCCAGATCAAGATAAGGATAATTATCAACAAAAGAAGAAAAGCCTTCAACGGTTGTGTAAAAATCCAGATAATCATTATGATGTATCGAAGAAGGCGATTCTTTGATTATCGCACCGATTCGGAATTCCTTATCTTTTCTTGTTGTATCAGCGGGAACTGAATTCGGCACATAATTTTCTTCGGATATTCCGCTTCTGAGAACACTCAAGGTTACAGTATCGCCGACTTTATATTCATTTTTTGCTCTTGCTTTCAAAGCAGCAAGCCTTTCTTCAGTTTCATCGCCGTCAATACTGCCGCTACCCATACTGCCTTGCTTGTCATCTTTAAAAAATCCGATTTCATCACATACAAAAAGAATTATTTCTTCACCAGAATTAAGCTTATCAATATTAATTTCGCCTTCAATTTTGTCCTTATCAATTTCAGATATGATTTCATTACAATCCAATGCGTGAATCGAAACAGGGAAAAGCTCCTGAGTGTATCTGAGCGTTTCTTTGACAGCAGAATATTCAGTACTGACTGTATCATCGTATTTTTCTTTGTATTCTTCAAAGGAAATTGACAAGCGGTCAACTGAATCATCATACCGTGCAGAACCGCCGTAATCAAGAACGGTCATATATTCGGAATATTCATCAACAAGCAGATTTGCATTGCATCTTTTTACGCCTTCAACACTGCCGACATAAGGATGGGAAAGAATTTCCTGTCTGTCATTTTCACTGAATCCGCTTGTGAAATAGTTGAAATTCAGGTTAATAAGATTGGAGTTCATCGAGCCGCCGGAACAAACAATTTCATAATCCTCGGACTCATTGATATAATTTTCCGACCATTCAAGCTCAGATGTAATCCAGGGAAAACCGAAACACGACACAACGATTGTTGCCGCAAGAACAACACTTACTCCGATATGCTTGAAACGGTAGAACATAAGATTTCTGCCTGCAAGAATCTTCGGTGCATTGAAGTTTTTCTTTGAACGGATTTGTTTGTTCTTCATTTTTCTTGAAAGGTCTGTGTTGCGGATAGCCTGCATCGGCGGTGTTCTTGATGCCCTTAACAGAGGAATCATTGCCGAAGCCATAACACAAATAACGCTGAACGCTCCGCACGCAATCAGAACAAAAAAGTTAGGAATAAAAATGAAGTTTTCGCCCATAAGCGAGATAATGCCTTTTGAAGCAAAATAGGAAATCACCAGACTCAAAGGCACGGTCATAAGACTGATTATGAGAGCTTCTCTGCCGAAAACGGTTATTATTTGTCTTCTTGTTGCTCCGACAGCACGCATAAGACCGATTTGTTTTCTGCGTTCCTGAAGATTTGAATTGAACGCATTGACAATTCCCGTGCAGGAAGCGATCATCAGTACACCTGCAAGAATAAGCGCAAAAATCATTGTTAAAGTAATATCGCTTTTTTCATCTGTACCACTGTAAAAAATGTGTTGATTTGCAAATGTAAAATAATACAGATCATTATCGGCATTGCCATATTCATTTTTAAAACCCTGATTAATAAATTCATCCTTGAATTTATCATAACCGTTTGTTTTCGAATAGAACTTGACATATGCAGAAAGATTTTCTTTTCCGCCAAGTTCAACTTTTTCGCTGTCGCAGACAAATGCAGCAGGATAGTTATTTCCTGAATACGCATCTTCAAGATTGCATCTTTTATCGGCAAGAATTCCGACGAGCTTATATGTTTTTTCAACGGTTTCGGGGAGATAACCTTCGCCGTCGGCAATTTTCATTGTGACGGTTATTTCGTCGCCGACTTTTGCACCAAGCATTTTCAATCTTAAAAGTGCATCTTTTTCAAGGGCAATTTCACCGATGTTTTCGGGATACTTTCCTTCTTTTACGGTGAGATATGAAATTTCTTTTGCCTTGTCATCAAGTTTTGCAAGCGGGGTGCCGCCGCCCTCGTCATCATTTGTATAAATGAATCCGATTGAAGCTGCAATACCGTATTCGGATATCACTTTATTATTCTTTGCGGCATCGAAATCAAATTCTTCCGCATTGTGAAGAAATATGTTCTGTGTGCCGTAAGATATATTTGTTATCTCCTGCAATGATGAAAGCATTGTAAATCCGAAAAACATAACCCCCGATGAAAAAATCATCGCAAGAACAATGCCGATAATCATTAATGTATACTGCTTTTTTCTTGCTTTGAGATTACCCATTGCAAGGCGATTGACAGTGAGTTTTTTCTTGTTCATTGCTTAAACTCCCGCCTTTGTGTCACGAACGATTTTGCCGTCTTCAATTGAGATGATTCTCTCCGCTTGCTCCGCAACATTGAGATCGTGTGTAACGAGAATAAGAGTGATTCCGAATTCTTTGCTGACATATTTGAGAAGTGAAAGAACCTCACGTCCGCTTTTGCCGTCAAGATTACCCGTAGGCTCATCGGCAAAAAGGATTGACGGCTTGTTCGCAAGCGCACGTGCAATGGCTATTCTCTGCTGCTGACCGCCCGAAAGTGCTGACGGCAGATGTTCAAGTCTGTCCCCGATTCCGAGAACATCAATAACCTTATTGATATATGCCTCGTCAACCTTTTTCTTATCAAGCATAACGGGCAGGACTATGTTTTCATATCCCGTCAATTCCTGAACAAGGTTATATGCCTGAAATACGAATCCGAAACGTCTGCGGCGAAGAACAGAAAGCTGATTATCGTTATAACCCGAAAGCTTTTTGCCGTTATAGATAACATCGCCGCTTGTGGGGTTTTCAAGACTGCTTAACACATGAAGGAGTGTTGATTTGCCAGAGCCGCTCGGTCCAGTTATTGCACAGAATTCGCCCTGTTCAAAAGCAACGGTTATTCCGTCAACGGCATTAACAATATTTTCACCGCTTAAGTATTCTTTTCTTAAATCTACGCATTCGATGATATTCATAAAATCGCTCCTTTTCATCTTTGATGAATTCATTATAAACCCCTATTCTTTCAAAATCGTGACAATAACCTTACAATTTCGTAAGATAAGAAAAAATCCGAAGAAAATCTTCGGACTTTACATTTTTAAATTTGCGTTTATCAACGGAAAACACGCTGTAATCTTCAAGCCGTCTTTGCCGTTTTCGGCGGTAACGGTTGCGTGATGTTTTTCAAAAATCGCTTTTGAGATTGCAAGACCTATACCTGCACTTTCAGGTGCGGCATTATCCGCACGGTAAAAACGGTTGAACAAAAGCGGAAGCTGTTCTTTCGGCACTCCGCCGCCGTTGTCTTCAATAACAAGCGTGACAGAGCTTTCGTTTTGTGAAACAGAAACGGTAATTCTGCCGTCAGTTCCGGTATGTTCACACGCATTTTTAATGATATTTCCGATTGCCTCAATCATCCATTCCTTGTCGAATCGAAAAACTGCCGTTCCGCTTATAATGAATTCTTTTTCGGGGAACAACGGTTTGAAATTTCCGATTATTTCACCAACGGTTTCTTCAAGACTTTGCTCGACAAATTTCATTTCGTATGCATCACTTTTAATTTTCTCAAGCCTGAGAAGATTAAAAACAAGGCTCTCCATTTTTGCAATCAGCTGAAGCTCTTTTTCTGTGTAAGCGGTCGGTGCTGAACTCTGCTCCATTTCACAGTAAAGGCGAAGTCCTGCAAGCGGAGTTTTAAGTTGATGTGAAATATCTGCAACAAAATCCGCATTGCTTTTTGCCTGAGATGCCGAGTTGCTTTTTTCAAGAAGCAACAAATTTTCAAGCTCGGCAACAGAATTCTGAAGGCGTGCAAAATTGCTGTCCGATGTGCTGTATTCAGCCTTTTCTCCGCCTTCAATGAAGCTTTCGATATTCTCTTTGAGATTATTTATCTGTTTGTTTTTTCTTACGTTCAGTATAATTAAAATGAGCATTGCAACAATTAAAATAATGGTTATGCAAATCAAGAAAGGAATCATTTTGAATCCTCCCATCTGTAACCGATACCTCTTACGGTAGCAATGTGACCGCTTCCGATTTTGTCACGCAAACGGCTCATGTGAACCGAAAGAGTGTTGTCGTCAATGTAGTTTCCGTCGCTGTCCCAGATGTTCTGCAAAAGCTGTGAACGGGTAACGATAATTCCGCTGTTGCGGATAAGCACAGAAAGAATCTGAAATTCCGTTGGCGTAACAAAAATATTTTCTCCGTTTTTTCGCACAGACATATTGAGAGTGTCGATTGTTATATCATCACTGTTGTAAACCGTGACAGCCGATGTTCTTCGGAGCAATGCACGGATTCTTGAAAGAAGTTCACGGAGCTTGAACGGTTTTGTGACATAATCATCCGCACCTGCATCAAGACCACGAACAATCTGAATTTCATCGTCGCACGCAGTCAGAAACAAAACGGGAACATTATTGCCTGCCGCGCGAAGCTCTGTGCAAAGCTCAAGACCGTTGCCATCGGGGAGCATAACATCAAAGACAATTAAATTGAATGAAAAAAACTTCATCAGCTCACGGGCTTTCATACAGTTATCCGCACTGATAACCTCATAACTTTCGCCCTGCAAAACCTCCGTCAATCCGTCACGCAAAAACGAATCATCCTCAACGAGCAATATTCTCTGTTTCATTTTTATCACCCTTTGGCTATCCCATGTAATTATATTTTAATTATAAAGGTAAGCTGTTGTTTTTTCAATAAAAAGAATCTTACGATTTCGCAAGGTTTTGGATAAAGCAAAGTGAACTATTTGATTAAATTTTTAAATCAGTCAAATAAATCTCCATAGATAAATAAAAGTCCGAAAATTTCTCTAATTACGAGAGACGGTTTTCGGACTTTTTTCATTTTTTGAGGCTTATAAATTTTTGATTGTACATGAAAGGTTATTTCGGATTTGCCGAGAAAAATGAAGGTGGCGATTAAATTTTGCGGATTGGTTTTTGCAAAATTTTTGTGTGTGCGGTTGAATTTTATGGGTAACCTTTTGCCCAAAAATTCAATTTGTATATACACAACAATCGGCACAAGTGGATATCCAAAAGGAGAAAATCTCCTTTGGCACACGATTTTGCGGCACGCAAAGTCTAGTGTGTTATACCTTTGTTCCGTAGGCGATGAAAAGGGTGTCTGTCTCCTTACATGACAGCAAACTTTTCAGCGATGCAGAGCAGACAGAGAAGTTCAGGGAAGAACAGAAAAATTTGTTTTTCTGACTGCTCGGAGAAGGAACAAACGGTATATAAAAAGCCCTATCGTAGCGGAATATAAATTTTATTTTTTCTTTGCAGCCAACAAAAAGAACGGCATAAGTGCTTTATGCAAATCGTCTTTCATTTCTTGAGTTGCACCGCCGATATTTCCCATTGCGGCGATGACGGAATCAACCATTTTTTCTGCTGTTATGATTCTGTATGGCAGAGCGCCTTTGCCTCTTGAAAGATTGTTTCGGATTTACTCAAAAATCTCTGCGGTCATCTTCTGGGATTTTTTCATTCCCATGTTCATTTTCTCTTTTATGTTTTTGAGAATTGATGTAAAACCTCTCTGAATTGCGATGAGGTCGTTTTGCTGATTCTGAATCTTTGCAAGATTGATTTGGGCAAGAACATCATCGACAACCGCATCGCCAAGAAGTTCACCGACCATTTTCAGAATCTGATTTTGCGAAGCGATTGCGGCATCAGTTGTATCGGTAAAATATGCGGAAATCATTTTTACGAGCGTACCGAAATCTTTGTTTTCGATAAGTATGTTCAGAATATCAACATCAACTTCACCGTTGTAAATCTTCTTTGCAGCATCAACGGATAATCCGAGTTCATTGATATGAAAATTTGACGGCACGGGGTCATCGGTAACGCCGAGAAGGAAATCGGTTGACACTTCAAAAATCTGTGCAATAGCAAGAACAACATCGTCGCTGACTTTCTGAATCTCACCGTTTTCAATTCGGCTGAGTCTTGATGTATCAATGCCGATTCTTTTTGCAAGATCGGATTGACTCATCTCTTTTTGTTCACGCAGATACTTAATTCTTTCGGGTAAATCTTTTGGAATGTTTGACATCTATTTCTCCTTTTTATTTTTTAACCATCCGTCTTTTTTATTGATTGATGATTGATAGATAAGTACTTAATTATTTAGTAATTTATATATAAGTGTTTAATTGTGTGCGATTTACCAACATAGGTTTTTCCAATGTTGGATTTTCCTGCATAGGCTTTTCCAACATAGGCTTACACTCAACACAAACTCCATCCGACCATCTATGATTGGTAGGTTGGTGTTTTGTTATATAAGTACTTTGTTATTTAGTATTTTGTATATCAGTATTTAGTAGTGTCAGCTTTTCCGATATCGTGATTAACGGTATCGGTTTTTTCGTTATCGGGTTTACCGTTGTCGGAAAACCCAACAACGGTGGCTTTAGCAGTTTTTAGAAATTTCTTTCCAGAACACACTGATTGATAAGGCGATTAAAGTAATTACCCACACATTCATCACCTCTACTCATCATCCTCGCACATCCGCACATATTCGCCGATTTTACACGGTTTAACTGCATCAATACCTAAAGTTGCAAGTTTTAAATACCACTCGGGAACACCTTCTAAAAACCTGATATGCATCATACCTTTAGAAAAAAATTTGAAACCATTCTCATCAACAAGCCAAATATTAGCTTTAGATACAGCTCCATGCGGAACTGTCATAATTCCAAACAATTCGCCCACATAACAATCCACGATTTTATAATATTCTTTGCCGTTTATTATTTTGGTTTTGTCATCTGATTTTAAATATTCCTCGTATTTGATTTCCATTTCACTTTTCAAAATTCTTATTCCTTCATATTTTTCAAGTAATTTTTTAGCAGTATCGATCTGCTCTTGTGTCGGATTGGGATTTGTTGCGATTGGAGGGTCGTACTCCTCGACATTAGGCGGCTTATGTTTTTTGAATTCTTCTATTGTCATAAAATTTCCTCTTTTATCAGTTTGTTATAGTTATAGTTTAATATATTTAATGTCCCATAAAACTCCCTTCAACGGAGTTTTGTGGGTCTTTTTTTATCACGTCAAGATTTTTTGCGTTGCATTTTTGCAATATTACATATCCTCACGCAACTTATTTTGACGTTCTGCAAGAAATCAACTTTGGTTTGCACTTCTCGGATAAAATGAATTTCGGACAGTGCGCATCCAAAGAAAGGAGGTCTGAAAATGTCAAGAGAATTGACCGACAAAGAAAAACAGAGAATCAAGAAACTTGTGGTCGGCTGTTGTGCCAACTATAGAAAAGATTACGGCTGTCTGCCACTGGATTGCGATTGCTATATGTTCACAAAGCATTTTGCAAACGACAAAATCTGCCGATACTTCCGTGACTCCGTTTTACCGCTTGACCCCGAACTCGAAGCAGTGTTCTTCGATAAGCATTTGAAAAGCTGTAAACATTGCGGAAAGAAGTTTGCATATGACGGCAGAAAAGCTTATTGTTCCGAGTCTTGCAGAAAAGAAGCTCAGAGAATTATGAAGTCGGATCGTAGCCATGTCGTTCTGTGAGCCAAGGAGTTGAATCTATCAATTGTCTTCCTAAGACCGCTTGGCCTCCGACTTTGAAAAGCTGTAAACATTGCGGAAAGAAGTTTGCATATGACGGCAGAAAAGCTTATTGTTCCGAGTCTTGCAGAAAAGAAGCTCAGAGAATTATG
>JAZSCL010000064.1:0-5110 GCA_045602905.1 Acutalibacteraceae bacterium | reverse complement strand
TAGGTAAATGCACCAACATAACCCATCTTTGCTTCATCTGCGGTGAATTCGCCTGCAGCTATCATTTCGTTGAGCTTGAGACCGGCTGCAACGCCTGCAAGGTATCTGCCTTCATAGATTGAAGCAAAAGCATTGTGGAAGTTAGCAAGACCTTCTGTGTGAGCCATTGTACCTGTTGCATGGCAGAACTGAACTTCGGGGAATTCCTTTGCAGCCTGAATCATGTACTGCTCATGACCGAAGCTGTCAGCGAAAACGATGTCGCATCCGCGGTCTGCAAGGTCAACAGCTGCTTCGTAGCAATCGTTGCTTTCGGGGATGTTAACCTTCTGAACGTATTCAACGCCGAGCTTGTCGCAAGCTTCTTTTGCAGCTTTGATGAAGTTGAGGCCATAGGCTGAGTTTTCATCGTGAAGGAAAATAAAACCAACCTTAACGCCGTCATTTGCATCTTCTTTTCCTGCATCCTCGTTACCGCCGCAAGCCGCAAAACCGAGAACAAGTGCGAGAGAAAGAAGAATTGCGAGAATTTTTGTGAACTTCTTCATTTTGTTTACCTCCAATTATTTTAATTAATTTCCAAAGATGACTTTGCCGTCTTCAATGGATTTAATAATTGCCAATGATTCAACTTTGTAGCCGAGTGAACGAAGTGCATCACCGCCGGGCTGAAAGCCTTTTTCAATTACAATTCCAACACCTTCAAGCTTTGCACCTGCCTGATTGATAATGTTAATCAGACCGTGAACAGCTTTTCCGTTTGCCATGAAATCGTCAATGATAAGAACTCTGTCATCTTCATTAAGGTAGTCTTTAGAAATACCTATTGTCGTTGTTATTCCCTTGGTGAATGAAAATACATCAGCTTTGTAAATATTATCTCCGACATTTCTGTTTGCTCCTTTTTTTGCAAAAACAACAGGAACATTAAAATACTGCGCCGCAATGCAGGCAATTCCGATGCCCGATGCTTCTATGGTTAAAATTTTATTTATATCAGACGATGCAAAGCGGCTATGAAATTCTTTTCCGATTTCATTAAGAAGCTCAACATCAATCTGATGGTTGAGAAACATATCAACTTTTACAACATCGTTTCCGATTGCTTTTCCTTGTTCAAGAATTCTTTTTTTTAAAAGTTCCATATTTGCACACCCAGACTTTCTAATATAAGTTGATTATAAGATAGTTATTTTTAAAAATCAAGTGTTTTTTAATTTATAATGTAACTTTATACTATATATTTGCATACGGTGTCGAATGTTTTTAGAGTTATTGACAATTTAATTTAAAATAAATATAATATTTTTATTAAACCAAAGGAGAACAGTATGGCGTTTATCAGTGTTTTTGAGGTTATCGGACCCAATATGGTTGGTCCTTCAAGCTCACATACGGCAGGTGCAGCTTCGATTGCCCGTCTTGCATGGAAAATGACAGACAAAAAAATAAAAAGCGTAAAATTCACTTTGTATGGTTCATTTGCACGAACATATAAAGGACATGGAACAGACAGAGCCTTGCTCGGCGGAATGATGGGTTTTGAAACGGATGATGTAAGAATCCGGGATTCTTTTGAAATTGCTGAAAAAGAAGGGATAGAATTCTCTTTTACTGCCAACACAATCGAAACTGAGGTTCATCCAAACACCGTAGATATGGAAATTGAGGAATGCTCCGGCAGAAAGCTTACAGTCAGAGGCGAATCAATCGGAGGAGGTAAGGTAAGACTCACAAAAATTAACGGTGTCAAGGTATTGTTTACGGGAGAGTATCATTCTTTGATTGTTATTCATAAAGATCACCCCGGAGTTATTTCCAATGTTACAAGCAAGCTCGGAGAATGTCATGTTAATATAGCTTATCTTCGTGTTTACAGAGAAACAAAGGGAGGAATAGCATACATAATTATTGAATCCGATGAACCGATAACCAATGAAATCGTAGACAGAATAGAAAAGAATCCTTTTGTTAAGGACACTATGCTTATAAGCCGATAAGGAGAAGAAAATGGATTTCAATACAGCAGAAGAATTACTTGAATTGTGTAAAAAAGAGAATAAACCTATATCGGAAATTATGAGGCTGCGTGAAATAATTTACGGCGAACTTAATGCGGATGAAATTGAGATACGTATGAAAAAATCTCTTTCAATAATGCATGAATCCGCACATAAGCCTTTAAAGCAAGTTGTTCGTTCAATAGGCGGAATGATTGGCGGTGAAGCCGAAAAACTTGAAAAACGAAGAGCTTACGGAAAATCAATTTGCGGAAACGTTCTTACTAAAGCTTTGATTTATTCTCAGGCTGTTCTTGAAGTTAATGCGTCAATGGGTGTTATTGTTGCCGCACCAACTGCGGGCTCAGCCGGAGTTTTACCTTCTGTTCTTTTTGCTTTGCAGGAAGAATTTGATTTGACCGATGATACTCTTTTGAAAGGACTGTATACGGCAGGTGCAGTTGGATGTCTTCTTATGAAAAATGCATCCGTTTCCGGTGCAGAGGCAGGTTGTCAGGCAGAAATCGGTTCGGCTGCTGCAATGGCTTCTGCGGCTGCAGTTGAAATGATGGGGGGCACTCCCGAACAGTGTCTTGATGCTGCGTCAATAACAATCAGTAATATGCTTGGACTGGTCTGTGATCCGATTGCAGGTCTTGTTGAAATGCCTTGTCAGACAAGAAACGCAGCAGGAGCTTCAAACGCTCTCACAAGTGCTGAAATTGCGCTTGCAGGCATCAAAGCAGCAATTCCGTTTTCAGAAATGGCTGAAGCAATGTATCGTGTTGGCAAAGGTTTGCCTCGTGAACTTCGTGAAACAGCATTGGGCGGTTGTGCAGCAACACCTACGGGATGTTCATATCAGTGTCGAATATTCGGAGGGTGTCAATAAAAAATCAGAGCAGGTGATGAACACCTGCTCATTTTTTATAAGTTAATGTCTGATAGAGATTTAAAACTATATTCAAGTGATTTATAAAGTGAAGAATAAACCGAATGATATAAATGATATATTTTTGTGTTTTCTTCAATCGGGTATTGTTTGTCTGATTCGTTTCTGACCATTGCTTTGCAAGCATCGGGAACGGTTTTGTATATTCCAGCTCCTACTGCCGCAAGGATAGCAACTCCCAGAGCAGGAGCTTCTGATGTTTCAGATGTTGCGACCGGAATATTAAAAGTATCGCATATCATTGATTTCCACAGCTTGCTTTTTGCTCCGCCTCCGCAAAGAAGCATTGTTTCGGGATTGATGTTCATCTCCTTGAGAACGAGAAGACAGTCATAAAGCGAAAATGTAACACCTTCAAGAATTGCTCTTATGAAATGAGATTTGGTATGCATTGCGGAAAGTCCGAAGAAAACACCTCTGCAATCAGGGTCAAGATGCGGTGTGCGTTCTCCCATAAGATAAGGAAGATAAATAAGTTTATCGCATCCTATTTTAATTTCCGATGCCATGTTATCAGTTAAATTATAAACATGAGTATTCTCAGTTTCAGCTCGTACTGATTCTTCGCCGCAGAAATTGTTTTTGAACCACTGCATGGAAAGTCCTGCACCCTGAGTGACGCCCATAACATGCCATGCGTTGGGAACGGCACAGCAGAATGTGTGCACTCTTCCTTTGGGGTCGATAACAGGTTTATCAGTGTGAGCGAAAACAACACCCGAGGTACCGATTGTTGTGAATGCTTTTCCATCTTCAACAACGCCCATACCAACTGCTGCAGCAGCATTGTCACCTGCACCGCCGACTACCGAAGTGTTTGTGGACAGTCCTGTTTTAGCCGCAGTATCGTTATTAATGTATCCCGTGATTTCGGGTGATTCATAAACCTTTGCAAGATAATCTTCTTTTATTCCGAGAGCATCAATCATGATTTGTGACCATTTTCTGTTCGGAACATCAAGAATCTGCATTCCCGAGGCATCGGAAACTTCTGTTGCAAAATCACCCGTAAGTCTGAATCTTAAATAATCTTTAGGAAGAAGGATGTGTCTGCATCTTTCGAAGTTTTCGGGCTCGTTATTTTTTACCCAAAGTATTTTTGATGCAGTAAATCCTGTTAATGCTGGATTTGCGGTAACAGAGATTAATGTTTCATGGCCGAGTTTATCAGTAAGCTCAATACATTCTTTGCCTGTTCTCTGGTCACACCATAAAATTGAGGGTCGGATTACATCATGGTTTTCGTCGAGCATAACAAGACCGTGCATTTGACCCGAAATACCCATTGAAATAATATCGTCGGGATTAACATTGCTTTCGGAAACAACTTTTTTTATCGTGATTATTGCGGCATTATACCAATCCTCGGGGTTTTGCTCAGCCCAGCCGTTATGCGGCTGTTGCATGTCGTATTCCATGCTTGAGGAAGAAATAATTCTGCCGAGTTCATCGAAAAGTACCGTTTTTGTTGCTGAAGTTCCGAGGTCGATTCCTAAAACATATCTCATATTATTCACCAAAGAAAATGCCGTTAATTACTGACTGAATATATTCCTGCTTTCCGGAACCGGGATCAGAACATTTGCCGAGTGAACAGGCGTAATCAGAAAGTTCCGTAAGAGAAGCTTCGCCGCTTACTATTTTTTTACCGATTCCTTCGTTGAAGCTTGAATATCTTTCTTCTTTGAATCCGTCAATTCTTCCGTCTTCAATTATTTTTGCAGCTTTGATAAGTCCAAGAGCAAAAGTGTCCATACCAAGGATGAAAGCATGAACCATATCTTCTTTTGTGTTGCTCGGTCTGCGGTTTTTTGCGTCGAAATTGAATCCGCCCGTAAGACCGCCGGCCTTTAGAACTTCATACATACACATTGTTGCGGAATAAACATCAAAGGGAAATTCATCTGTATCCCAACCGAGAATAGGGTCACCTTGGTTGGCATCGATTGATCCAAGCATACCATTAATTGCCGAAATTCTGAGTTCATGCTCAAATGTATGACCGGCAAGAAGAGCGTGATTTGCTTCAATATTCATTTTGAAATCCTTTTCAAGACCATACTGACGAAGAAAACCTATTGCAGTTGCGGCATCAAAATCATACTGATGCTTCATTGGTTCTTTCGGTTTTGGTTCTATATAAAAATCGCCTTCAAAT
>JAZSCL010000063.1:0-7300 GCA_045602905.1 Acutalibacteraceae bacterium | reverse complement strand
CAATTTGCACGAAAAACTTGCCGAATACGAAAAAGGCATGGGCGAAGAAAATCCGTTTATTACAAGCTTCAAAAGATTCGGGAATATCGAAAAGCTGACACGCCTGATTGTAACGGAGCTTATCGAAGAAATTCTTGTGCATGAAGGCGGAAGCATCACAATCAGACTTAAGTGCAAAGATGCATTCGAGCAGGTGGCAGAGTACATCGAAATGAACAAAGATATAGCCAGAACGGCATAAAGCAAAAATGTGCAGGTTAAAATCTGCACATTTTTTGTTTTTGTTTCAAAATCAATTGATAATTTTCGGAAAGACATATATAATGTTGGTTGTTAATGTTAATCCGAGGAGACCCGTTTATGGATCAAACATATTTCAAGAGGAATAAAGCCTGCTTGCTATGTGACATATTTACCATGTCGTCAATTTTCAGTCTGCCGCCGCTGCTGTTTGCAAATCTTTCGGGCATTGCAGCAATCGGTTACGAAAAATACGGCAAAAACATCATGAGAGTTCTTCCTTTTGCAACAAGATATTTCAAAAAGCAAAATAAATCATAAATCTGCTTTGTTGACGGATTATATTCTATAAGTTATAATAATTATTATCAGGTTTCGGAATGGAGGAAAGAGATATGAACGCTGTAGAGGCATTTGAAAAAACATATAAAAAGCAACCCCAATTCACTGCATTTACACCTTACAGAATTTGCCCCATTGGTGCGCACAGTGACCATCAGCTCGGCAAAATCACAGGCTTTGCAATCGATAAGGGTATTCATATTGCATACGGACCTAAAGAAAACGGTGTTATCGAAATCAAGTCTCTTCAGTTTGATAAAAGAGCGCAGTGGCACGTTGTAGCAACTCCTTCATCAAAGCAGGATGACTGGGCGGACCACTTGAGAGGTGCAACAATTGCGCTTGATAAACGCTATCCTCTCCGCAGAGGACTTTGCGCGGTTATTGACGGAGAGCTGCCCATCGGCGGACTTTCGTCATCTGCGGCGGTAATAATCACATTTCTTTCGGCACTCTGCACTATGAACGGTATTTCTCTTTCCACAAGTGAACTCATAACCATTTCTCAGGAAGCCGAAAACAAATATGTAGGCGTTTCATGCGGAAAGCTTGACCAGTCATGCGAGATGTATTGCAAGAAGAATCATCTTCTTTATATGGATTTGGAGGATGACAGCTACGAACTCATTCCGCAGAATCCCGACATGAAGCCATATAAAATAGCCATTTTCTTCAGCGGTCTCGAACGCAGTCTTGCAGGCTCGGCATTCAATATGCGTGTTGACGAGTGCAGAAGTGCGGCATATGCTCTCAAAGCTTTTGCGGGCATGGAATACGGCAAGTTCGGAGAAACAAATCTCCGAGATGTTCCGTATGAAATATATTTGCAGTATAAAGATAAACTTCCCGAAAACTGGCGTAAACGTGCGGAACACTGGTATACGGAATATTTCCGTGTGCAGGAGGGTGCAGAGGCATGGAGAAGGGGAGATATAGAGGAATTCGGCAGACTTTCGTTTGAAAGCGGTAAATCCTCAATTTACAACTGGGAAACGGGTTCTCCCGAACTGAAAACACTCTATGAAATCATGACCCGTACCGAAGGAATTTACGGCGGAAGATTTTCGGGCGCAGGCTTCAAGGGATGCTGTATGGCGCTGATTAATCCCGAATTTGAAGAAAGCATTATCGAAAATGTAACCCGTGAATATCTGAAAGCATTTCCCCATCTTGAAGGCAAATATTCAGTACATATCTGCGAAAGTGCAGACGGCGTAAATGAGGTGACAGCATGAAGTGTCTGATTCTTGCGGCAGGCTATGCAACAAGGCTTTATCCGTTAACAGAAAATTTCCCCAAACCGCTTCTGAAGGTCGGCGACAAAACCATTCTTGATTGGCTGATTGACGACATTGACGAATCGGGTATGGTTGATGAATATGTGGTTATTTCAAACCATAAATTTGCACATCATTTTGATGATTGGGCAAAAACAAAATCACAGAAGGTGACCGTTGTTGATGACGGTACAGATACAAACGAAACCCGTCTCGGTGCGGTAAAAGACATTCAGTTTGCTATTGATAAGCTGAATCTTGACGATGATATGCTTGTTATTGCAGGTGATAATGTTCTTGATTTCAGTCTTACGAAGTTCATTGCATATGCAAAAGAAAAGAACACATCGTGCATAATGCGATACTTTGAACCCGAATTCAATAGGCTCCTCAAATGCGGAGTTGTTACAATCGATGATAACGATAAGGTTATCAACATGACGGAAAAATCGCCCACACCTGCAACCAACTGGTGTTGCCCGCCATTTTATTTCTATACCAAAAATGATGCCCGCCTTGTACAGAAGGGTATCGACAGCGGATGCGGCACAGATGCCCCCGGAAGCTATATTGCATGGCTTTGCACACAGACCGATGTTCACGCAATGGAGATGCCCGGCAAACGCTACGATATCGGCAATCTCGAAAGCTATGAAAAGGTAAAGGCGGAGTATAAAGGCATAAATAAATGACAAAAGAGCTTCGGTTTTTGAACCGAAGGTCTTATTTTTAATCAACTTTCTTGCCGATTTTGGCGGCAAATCTTTTAAGTTTGGCTTTTTCAAGAGCGAGATAAACTTTCTTTATCGGCGGACAAATTGTAAAAAGTACGCCCGAAAGTGTGAAAAGGAAGCTGGGATTAACACTCTTTTTGCCCTTTTCGATACCCTTGACCATCTTTTTGGCTACAACGGCGGGGCTCTGTACGGGGAAGGGTCTTTCAAACTCAACATCGTTTGCCGCGGCAAAGAAGTTTGTGTCAGTTGCGATGGGATAAAGGCAGGTAAGCTTGATATTCTTGGGAAGCTCAAAACGAATTCCCTGCTGGAAACCCTCCATCGCAAATTTCGACGCCGAATATGTAGTGAATCCGGGCATAGCCATCTTACCGATTGCCGAAACGGTTATGCAGAAATGTCCTTTTCTGCCGTTGAGATGTCTGACGAATTTCTGATATGAATATATAGGAGAATACACGTTGGTTTCAAACATTCTTGCAGTTCTGTCCCAGTCGGTATAATCCATAAGCTCATAGTAGGGATAGCCCGCGTTGGCATAGAAAATATCAATCTTGCCGAAAAGCTTTTTAGCCTTGTTGAATATCAAATCAACGTTTTCCTGCGAAGAAACGTCACAGATGAACGGGGTTACGTTATCCGAAAGCTTATCCATATTGTTGCAGTTGATATCAACCGCAAGGATTTTATTGGATTCTTCAGCCGCAAGGATTTTGAGAACCTCAAGACCTATGCCGCTGTCAGCACCTGTAAGAACGATTTTTTTATTCTTAATCATAATTTTTCTCCTTGAAAGAGTATATATTTATGATATTCCAAAATTATTCTTATGTCAATAAAACAGTTGCGTTTTTTGAACAAAAATGATAATATTTGTATATAATATGAGAAAAAGAAAGGATTTGCGTGCTATGAAATACGAAACTCTTTTTTCTCCCATAAAAATCGGAAAAGTTGAAATAAAAAACAGAATATGTATGGCACCGATGCTTATGGATTTCGGCAGGTTTGACGGCAGAACAACCGAACAGCTTATGGATTACTACGAAGAAAGAGCAAAAGGCGGCACGGGTCTTATAATAACCGAAATAACAAGAGTCAACGATGTTACGGGCGGCTCTGCTTTTGCACAGCTGGGAATGAGCCACGATTATCAGATTGAGGGTATGACGGAATTTGCAAAGCGGATTCATTCCCACGGCTCAAAGCTTTTTGTTCAGCTTCATCATCCGGGCAGACAGAATATGGGTTTGCTTATCGGCACACTTCCTCTTAGCATTGCCTGCGATAAAGCGATGCCTTTCTTTAAAAATATGCTCTATAAAGTTGTACCTGCGGGTAAGCTTCTGATGAAGCATCATATCGTGCCCAGAGTTGTTGCACCCTCAAAGTGCGAAAACAGTTATTTTTCCGATGGCAACAACAGAGCTCTCACTAAAAAAGAAATCAAGAATCTCATAAATGATTTTATCGATGCCGCAGAAAGAGTTAAAAAATCGGGTTGTGACGGCGTACAGCTTCATGCATCCCACGGATATCTGCTTCAGCAGTTTTTATCGCCCAACACCAACAAACGTACCGATGAATACGGCGGAAGCCTTGAAAACCGAATGAGATTTATTCTTGAAATCATTGCGGGAATCAGGGAAAGATGCGGTGCTGATTTCCCGATTATTGTCCGTCTTACCGTTGACGAATGCTATTCTATGATAGGCAAAAAGGGCAAGGGTTATGACCTCACCGAAGGCATTGAAATGGCAAAGAGGCTTGAAAAAGCAGGAATTGACGCCATTGACGTTTCATCGGCGGCTTACGATACATTCAACTATTGGCTTGAGCCGACTTCGTTTGAATGCGGCTGGAGAAAATATATGGCTCAGGCGGTTAAGAATGCGGTAAGCATTCCCGTTATCGCCGCAAACCTTATCAGAAGTCCCGAGCAGGCGGAAATTCAGCTCAATGACGGCGTTCAGGATATGATTTCGCTCGGCAGACCTCATATCGCCGACCCCCATTGGGCAAACAAAGCCGAAAACGGACATCCCGAGGATATAAAGAGATGTATCTGCTGTCTTTACTGCATCGAAAGTATGCAGAATAATGCTTACATAGGCGACCACGGATACTGTGCGGTAAATCCCTTTGTGGGAAGCGAAAAATACGAGCTGAAACAGGACGGAAACGGAAGAAAAATTCTTGTTGTCGGCTCAGGTCCTGCAGGACTTACAGTCGCAGAACTTTCTGCAAAAAGAGGTTTTGCAGTTACCGTTGCCGAAAAGAGCGATAAACTCGGCGGACAGGTTGACCTTGCGGTTAAACCTCCCCATAAAGATAAGCTTTTGTGGTGCATAGAAGATTTGCATACAAGCTGCAAAAAGCTCGGTGTTGAATTCCTTATGAACACCGAAGTTACCAAAGAAACAGTTGACAGCATTCAGCCTTATGCAGTTATCTGCGCAACGGGTGCATATGCTTCGAGGCCGAAATTCATTGACGGATATGACCGTAAAAACGTTTACACAACAACCGAAATTCTTGACGGAAGCGTTGTTCTTGAAAACAAGAAAGTTGCCGTTGTCGGAAGCGGCATGACGGGACTTGAAACCGCAGAAATGCTCACCGTAACGGGCAACAAGGTGACTGTTGTTGAGATGGCGGATGAAATTGCACCCGGTGTATGGCATCAGCACATCAACGATATAATGCCCCGTCTCAAAGAGAAAAACACCGCTTTCCTAACTTCAAAGAAACTCACGGCAATCAAGGAAAATTCCATTGTTATTGAGGATAAAAAGGGTAATAAAACAGAAGTTGAAACGGATTTTGTTGTTCTTTCTCTCGGAGCAAAGAGTGAAAACGCTCTCTTTGATACGCTCAAGAAATCAGGCGTAAATGCTTATCTTATCGGCGATGCAGAAAAGGTTGGCAGAATAGCAGATGCAACAAGAAGTGCATTTGAGTGCGTTAAACAGATTTAATCGGATAAAGTTTAAGAAGCTGTCTGAATGGCAGCTTCTTCTTTATATAACATAATAAATGTATTTTGTAAAAATATGGCTTTACTTTTATTTTTTGTTGTGATAATATAAGCCATATATAGGGATTTTTGTTGTTGTCGACAATAACAGATAATAATAAAACCCAAAAATGACCACACAATTCTGGAGGGAACATTATGAAAGCAAAAGCAAAAACCGCACTGTCTGTATTCATGGCGTTGATTATTGCCATAGGTGTTTATTTACCCTATGCAGGCAACGTCAGCGCAGCACAGCTCAAACATGAGCATAATGTGGAATACGAAGAAGTTGTAACCTTCTATCTTCCTGCTACATGTACACAGGACGGCTACACACAGTCAACCTGTACATTGTGCGGATATAAAGAAGAGGTTAAAATTCCCGCTCTCGGACATGAGGACGGCGTTGAAGTTATTACTCAGATGCCTACATGTACAGAAGACGGCGAAGCTGTAACTTATTGTGAAAGATGCGGCACAGCAACAGCCAAAAAGGCAATCAGCAAAACCGGACACGGTGAAGGCTACTGGAAGGTTGAGCGTGAAGCTACTTCCGAACATGAAGGACAGATGATCCGCTATTGTAACAAATGCGGTTGTGTTCTTGAAACAAAATCAATTCCTCAGCATGTTCATTCGGGAACAAAAACAGTAGTAATCAAGGAAGCAACATGTACAGCAGGCGGACAGACAGGCGTTTTATGTGATGAATGCGGTGCTTGTTATGAAACATTTGATATCGCACCCAAAGGCCATACCGCTCCTGAAAATTCAATCAAGGTAACATCAATTCCCGCTACCTGCTCTGCAGCAGGCGAAAAAATCGCATATTGTGCTGTTTGCGGAACAATAACCGGTTCAGAGGTTATCGATGCTCTCGGCCATGATGAAGGCACTTTCTGCATAACAAAAGAAGCAACATGTACAGCAGGCGGAGAAAAGAGCTGTTTCTGCACCCGTTGCGGTGATGTTATCGGCACAGAAAAGACAGATGCTCTCGGACACAAGGAAGGCGTTTGGGTTATAAAATCAACTCCTACCTGCACCAAAGAGGGCGAGAAAATCGAAAAATGTACAAGATGCGGTCTGGATATAGATTCAGAAAAGATTCCCGCAAAGGGACATGACAAGGGTGTATGGCTTGTAGAATATGAAGCAACAACCGATCATCCCGGCAGAATGAATCTTTATTGCTCAACTTGTAAAGAGATTCTTGATACCAAAACATATGAGCTTCATACACATACCGAAGGCTACAAAGAAATCACTGTTGAACCCGGTTGCACAACAGCCGGCGAAAAAGGAACATTCTGCGGACTCTGCGGCGTCCTTTATGCAACAGAAGAAGTTTCTGCCGTAGGTCATAACTATTTAGACAATTATACAAATAACAACGGTACACATTCCTGCTCATGTGACAAATGCGGATATGTGCTTACAACAAATTGTGAGCTCGATTCACAGACAACTCCCGCAACCTGCACGGAAGACGGCTATACCGTATACTTCTGTGACACATGCGGATATTCATATACCGAATGGGATTCGCAGGCACTCGGACACGTCTACGGTGAATGGAAGGCTAACGATAACGGCGTTATCCATGAAAGAGAATGCTCGGTTTGCGGAGATATTGATTTTGAATATCACAACTGGAGCGACTGGGTAACCGAAGATAACAGAAC
>JAZSCL010000062.1:0-8147 GCA_045602905.1 Acutalibacteraceae bacterium | reverse complement strand
CCTTCCATATCCGTAAACATTATTGTTGAATCCACGCTTAATCTTCCGATATAGCCGAAATGGCTTCTGTAGTTATGGGCACAGATAACAAGATTATCTGTTTTAGTTGAACCGTAATATCTGCAAGGTGCAACTTTAAGTCTTGAGTAATCCCATTCTGACATAACGGGAAGGTTGAGACTCAGTTCAGGTATTGAAATATACCCGATATACCCGTAGCCGTCAATATCAACGACTTTCATTTCTGTATCAAATGGGTCAGTTTCGCCGATTGTCTGATTGTCTTTTGCTATATCGACAAGGGAATTTATAAGTCTATCTGACTGTTCTTCCGCTTTTTTGTTTTCGTAATTGTTATATAAAAGAAGACCGACTGCAAAGAAAATCAAACAGAGACCAATAGCTACAAGAGTAATACCGATTTTTCTTCTCATTGTACTTCTCCTCTATTCACTTTCTTTTTTGCCGAAATTCAGCACTGCCCAGCCTATACTGAAAATAAGAAGTCCTGAAATTGCACAAACGGGAACGGGCCAATTAAGCTGTCCTGTCTGAACAAGGTTATCCTCACCGTTGCCTGAGGGCTTTGTTGTACCCTCTCCCTGAGTGCCGCCTTCACCTGTAGTTCCTTCAGGTTTTTCACCACCGGGTGTACCGCCTTCCGAGGTAGTGCCCTCTTCGGTAGTACTCTCTTCCTCGGAACTGTCGGATTTATTTATGATTGTAACTGTGTTTGAGGATGTATCATAGGAAACTGTGTATCCGTCAGGAACGATTTCCTCAACCACATTCCAGATGTGATTTTTCGGGAGGTTGTCCCAACGGTAATGCCAGTTGTTACCTGCATTAAGCTCAACCTTTGCATACACCTCAAAATCCTTAAGCAAAACAGCAGTTACACTTTCGGGATGCTCTTTATCTGTTTCCCACTTTTTTACAACACTTATATAAGTCTCGGTTCCGCCGTCTCCTCCCACACCTTCAAGGATTTTGGGAGATGCATTTATGTTGAAATCAAGAGTTCCGCTCTGGGAATTATGCACCGGTACGGCTACAACAAAAGGCATTGTCGTCTGACCGACTGCACCAATACGCGACGGCACAATAAGATAAAGTCCCGGTGTAAGATTATCAAAAACAAGAACGCCTTTATCATTTGTACGCTTTTCCGTATAAGGCAGAGAATGAGACTTTGCAAAATACATAAGATGTATGGGCAACAAGGAATCCTGAAGATTGCCGATGTCAATGTTTGACTTGTCATAAGGGGGATTCAGCTCATATCTGATACCTTTTACGTCTTCGTATGCTTTTGCAACGAAATAAAGACGGTAGGGTGCATTTGCAAGAGGCTTATTTGTTACTGAATTTACAAGGTGGAGAGTGATGCTTCCCTTTTCATCGGAAATGGCGGAGGCAACAGGAGATAAAGGAAGAATAAGCACTACGAGCATCATAAGAAACGCCACAACTGTTGTGAATTTTTTCGCTTTCATCCTTTTACCACCTTTCTATTTGATTTTTATTTGTTTTCGTTTTTCTTTGTTTTATTTTTCTTCTTTTCCTTTGATGATTTTACCATAAGGAAAACAAGGAGTCCGCCTAACATAGGAATTGCAACTGCAGGTGTCACAATAAGCGGGTCAATCTGGAAAGCCTCTGTAAGAACATTGACCTTTTTAGGCTCTTCTATATTTTCAATTCTTGTACCTCTGACCAGCATACGGTGGGTATTGATACCGTAAGGAGTGCAGGTTACAAGTGTGCAGTAATCTTCACCGTTAACGACACTCAGCTCGTCTATCTGGTCAGGCAGAACAATAAGCACCTGGTCAACCTGATAAGTAAATGTCCTGTCGAGAATTTTGATTGTGAAAATGTCACCCACAACAATCTCATCAAGGTTTGTGAACAGCTTTGCTGAAGGAAGACCTCGGTGAGCTGAGAGCACACTGTGGGTACTTTCACCGCCGATGGGAAGGCTTGAGCCCTCCAGATGACCGACTGCAGAGTTGAGAACTTTATCACTTGTTCCGTGATAAATAGGCAACTGAACCTTGATTTTTTCAATGGTAATATAACCCATCATTCCCTGACCGTTAACATCGAGAGTTGAGTAATATTCATCATCAAGCTCTGAATATCCTAAAAACGGGAAAGATATGAGTTTCAGTTTGCGGTTGTACTCCTCTGCTTTTCTGAAATGTTCGGAAAAGTCCTCGGGAGTAAGGTCAACAATCAAATCGTCATAGTTCATGATAGCCTGTGACTGCCTTTTTTCATTCCAGAAATCACTTACTGTAGGATAAAGCAGAACACACAAGCCTATCAGAAAAATGGCTACCAACAAAATTGTTGAGGTCAGACCGTTTTTTTTCTTTTTAGTTTTTTTCTTCTTGTTTTCTTCCATAATATATCTCTTAACTTTAAAATTTTCAACGTCAGCACCGAACAATTTCGGTAACAACGGTCAAAATTTTAATGGGGTATCCCCCACCGACACAAGGTCGGCAGGGGCTTTTATTTTTTTTGCTGTCGGCTATTAACCGGGGAACCTTAAGATTCCTCAGAAATTTCAGCGCTCTTCAGAATCTTCAGATTCTTTATCCTTTCAAGCAAAAGAAGCCATTCTTTTCTTTGAAACAAGAATAACTACTGCTGCAAGCATGAGGAGACCGCCAACAACGTAGAAGATTGTTGTACCGATGCCGCCTGTTTCAGGGAAGAGACCGCCTGTTTTGTTTTCTACTTCGATTGTTACAGGTTCTGTTGTTAAAATTTTGCCGTCATCCCCTGTTTTCACATCACCGTTTTCATCAAGCTGTGCAAAGCTGTATGAAGCTGTGAGGTTATCATTATCGTATTCACTTACGATAACAACAGGGATATCTTTTGCAATTTTGTTATAGCCTTCGGGAGCTGAAACTTCGTGAAGACTGTATGAACCTTCATCAAGACCAACGATTTCAAACTTACCGTTTGCTTTAGTTGTGATGTCTGTGATTGTGCCGTCTGCATCCACTTTGTAAGTGGGAACAGCTGCACCTGCTACTTCTGAAAATTTGATAGCGTTGCCGTCTTTGTCAAGAAGCTGGAATGTTGCACCTGCAAGAGGTGTTTTCAAATCGCCGTCTGTGTATTTGAACACATCAAGTTTCCATGTGTATGTTGAAGTTTTGTGTTCTTCTGTTTTCCATTCGTTGTTTTCACCTGCTGTAAGGTAAACTGTGTTGTCGTTACCGTCAACTACAACATTTGCATTTTCGTTGAGAGTTGCTGAGTAGTAAACTGTGAATGTGTCACCTTTGCTGAGAGTTGCGATGAAAGCATCGTTGAACTTAACTTCAAAAGTGCAGTCATCAGCAGTTGCATCTGAATCAGCATCGTATACTACTGTGTAGTTTGCTGCGTCAACTACTGTGCCGTCAGCAAGTTTAACAACAACGTCGTTGTTGAATGTAAGACCTGCTTCCATAGTATCGTGCATGATGTAGTTAACTGCACCGAGACCTACTGAGATTGTTGATCTGTATTCAACAACCTGGTCGATGTCAGCATCGTTAACATACTGCCAACCTGATTCGGGGTTGCCATCAACAACAAGGCTGTCTTCACGAACCTGTTTTGTGATGTCAGGTTTTTCGTTCTTTTCAACTGCTTTGAAAGTTGAATTTGTGTTTGTAAGAGCACACATTGTACCTGTTGTTGTGTCAATTGCATAGTAACCGAGATCAAGACCTGTGAATTCAACATCTGCACCAGTTGCTTTCTGAGTTCTTGTTGCTGCGATAGTGTTGTCTTCAGCATACTTGATAGCTGCTTTTGCAAGGTCCTGAGTAACTTCTGTTACACCGTCTTTGAGTGATACAACTAAATTGCCGTCAACTTCTTTTGTGTCAAAGAAGTTTACTGCAGCAGCTGATGTGAAGAAGTTTCTCCATGCATCTACTGCTGTGTAGATACCTTTGTCTGTTTCGCCTTCGATAGGTTTGAAATCTGCCATTTTGTAGATTTCATAGTCTGCATTTGCTACAGCGTTATCAATTGTGATAGTGCCTGCATCTGCTGCAAAAGCTACTGTACCCATTGCGAAAACGAGTACGATTGACAATAAAACTGCAAATAATTTTTTCATGATTTTCATCCTTTCTTTCTTGAATTTGCAATTTTGAAACTAAAATTGTTTTCTCCGTCGATGTTTGTTCACGAAAGCTACCCCATTGACCTCCGTTCACGTTTACGACGAATTAAACTATACAAAATCGGTAAAGCCACAAGGGCAATGCCGATTATTGCCAAATTGAATGTGCTAATACCGCCCGTTTCCGGAATCAAAAAGCTTCCTGCGAAGTTTTCGATTGCTATAAGGGTGGTCACGGTCTGCATTTCACCGTTGGGATCTTGATCATAGAAATAGAAATAAGTCGGTTTTTCAAGCAACTCGTATCCTTCAGGTGCTACATATTCAACAAGTGCGTATGGTCCTCCGATTGTGAGATACTGAGTTTCTATTACAGAAGTACCGTCTGCACCGGTTGTATATTTGCCGATAAACCTGAGCACTGTGCCGTCTTCAGTAATAATTGTCGGTGACACACCTGAAGGTAGTACAGCATCCGGGTCACCCATAGGACCGTAAAGCAGGAATGTTGCACCGGGCAACGGAATGTTAGTCAGGCCGTCCTGTTTGAGAAGTGTTGTTTTATTGTTTGAACCGGAAGCACCGCCACTGTGTTCCTGAACGTGGAAAAATGCGTCGATAATATCTGCAACCTCAGCTTTACCGTCAACCATAACAGAGTTTTCAACCGATACAAGACCACTTTCTGTTATAAGTGTGGTATAGTCGATTATTATGTGAAGGCTGTCAGGCACAATAAATGTCAGACTGTTTGCGGGTGGGTCATAGGTTACCGTATATGTATATCTGCTTTCAGGTGAATCAAAATCCACCCATACATCAGTGCCCACACCATCTTCATATTTCAGTTTAATTGAATCCCAATAAACGGAAAGGTTAGGCGTCATTTTATCATAAACAGTTAATGTATCGGCTCCTTCAAGGATATCAAGAGCCATTCTGTTGATATGAACCTCAAAGTCAAGCCTTTCATCATTCTGCACAACATGCTTGTGAAGCAAACCCGTGTAAAATTCCGTTGTTTCTGTTACAGGTCCTGATGAACCGTCATTATCCCAAGTAAGCTCTGCCGTATTGTCAAAATGCAGCTGAGCGTAATCGGTGGTATAAAGATATTCATCCTTTACTTTCAGTTTATATGTATATTCGTGTCTGCCGCCACTGCCGACCCAGCTATAATAATCTTTGAAGTTTGTTGCACTTAAAATCCAGTTCCATCCGTGTGCATCTGCCTCTTCGTTATAGTCAAGGAGTTTAAAATCCGCTGCATTGGCTCTGATAGTATTTCCTGTTACAGTTCCTGTGTACTGATATTTACAAACCCACAAGTCTTTATTCCAGGGGGAATAGGTTGTTACGATAAGCGAATCATCAACATAGTCAAGTCTTTCATCGAAGGTATCGTTAAACCACAGATTCTGCACACTGCCGTTGATATATCCCTCATTACCGCCCGAACCGGGAATTGTATTGTTGAACAAAACTGTGTAGTCTATGTTACCGTCTTCGTGAACTGATGATTTTTTTGTTATCTTCGGCGAATATTCATAGGTGGTTGATGCTACATCCTGGGTAATATTTGTATAGTTAAAGTATACCTCGTTTGACAGTTTATGTTCATCGAGAAGCACATCCTCAAGGGTATCTTCACCTGTAAGTTCGCCCTCCCATTCGGTACCTGTTTTAGCATCAAAGGGAATTTTATAGGTAACTGTCAGCTTTGCGTTTTCATCAAGTATCCATTTTGAAGAAGCCTCATCAGCATCTGCCGTATTGAAATAAACAATGAAGCTGTGCATCTGATTGCCTTCGGCGGGAGCAACAAGAATATAGGTGTTTTCCACAGGTCCTCCCGCTTTATAAGGTGTAAAAGTGACAGTGCGTCCGCTTTCTGTCGTTGCCGTTATAACCATATCCTGAGGTGAATTTTCGATATACAGATAACCCGCATCGTTAGGATAACCCCAGAAAGCAGCAAGGTCAGTAATAAGGAAATTGCCCATATCCTTTATAACTGCAGGAACATCAGCCTCAATTGTGAAAGTAACAAACTCTCCGTCATTACCGCTTGCACTTTTTTCTACGTGGGGAACAAATCCCACAACGTTTGCAGAACCTCCTGCCTGTTCTTCCCTGCCGTTGATTGTTGCTCTTACACTGTTGGTATAGTTTATGGTTTCGCCTTCGTCAGGCTCTTCATAAGTTGTATAATAAGATATGTTAAAGGCATAACCGTCAGGAAGCGGAAAACTCATTGAATTACCGTTGATTGTAACATTGTTCCAGCTTATATAAGAATCGGGAAGTCTGTTTCCCCATTCATCATAGTGTCTGACAAGTATATCTTTATCTGTAAAATAAGCAAGTCCGTCACCGAGAGTATCTATAATAACAGTACCCTGCAGGTTATGGTTATCCTTTCTGATTTCAACCTGCCATTCAATAACAGAAACATCATTACCGTTATTATCTTCAACAACGACTTGTTTACCGTCTTTCTGTATTTTTTCAAGTTCGACTTCTACCCAATCTTCGCCCCATTTGTAAACGTTTCCGCCTAATGAGTCTTTTCCTGTTGCATCGATGCCATTCCACATACCGACCGAGTCATTCGACAAAAGTTCATCATATATCTGTGCCTTATATTTGATGAGGAAGCCCTGGCCTGCAGGGAAATCAGGAAAACCTGAAAGACTGAAACCGCCCTGTGCTCCTCCGTTGTGTAAAGGATGATCAGAAACTGTAGGCTGAGGGCTGATAATATTTCCTTCAAGATCCGTTACAACAATGGTATTCCTGAGTGCATAATGGTTTTCCCATATCTGGTCATCAATAACAAGGTCTTTTACAACACCGTGAATTGCCTCAACCCTGATAGTATATTCCATTGTGTGATTGTCCGCATCATATTCGCCATGGGTTTTTGTTACATCCATACCCGCAGTGCCGTCAACATTAAGGTTGATATCTATCTTATCATTAAACTTAATGTCAGTTGAACTGCCTGACTGTGCAGAAGCCACAGTAGCATTGAAGTCAATAGTAAAGTCAACATTTGAATATTTTTCAACGAAGTTTATCCCGTCGGCATCTTCATAGAACTTAACTCTCAACAAGCCTGTTTCGTCCATGAAATACTCACCAACATCGGTGATGGTTCCGTTTTCTGTTTTTGCAGAAATTGTGTGCCAGTCATCAAAGGGTTCGCAATGAATGTTTTCGGGCAGATGATACGTAAGATATCCGTCCTCATTATGTCTGAACTGTATCCACTCACTGCCTGTGTTGATTTCGCTGAACTCAAGAGAAATCTGATAAATTTCCCCGATATAAACCGTATCACCGTTACCAAGTTCAACACCTGACTGCTCTTTGAAAACAACACCTACAACTTCATCTTCAAGATGAGATGTATATGTAATACCATGGTCATCAGTAGCCATCATAACAAGCGGTTCGCTGTCATACACACTTTGTGTTGTACTTCTTGCCATTCTGAACATTACAGGCTGTTCCTCTGTATTGGGAATATATCTGTTAACACGTCCTGAAACTTCCGATATTTTATCTGATGTTCCGTCCGACTGCTCTTTATCAGAATTTACGATATGCTCTGCAGCATAAAGACTGCTTGTTTTTCCGTAGCCCAGAATAATATCTGTGTTCCGGTAGCATACAGATTTTACCTCACCGTCAACATTGCCTTCAATTACAATAAGAATGTTTTCACTGCTGTAAACAACGATGCCTGTACGGTCTGCATTTTTATCAGAATCCGTATCAAAAAAGACAACGTCGCCTCTTGAACTGCTATACTTGTCTGCTGAAAAGTACAGATTCTTTTTCTCCCATAAACTTCGCATAGTTTCAGCTGAAGAGCTTATAAGCGAATCAGAATTGTTTATATTTGCATAGTTCATGCAGAAAGAAACAAACAAAGTGTTCCATTCTCCGTAAGCACTTCCGTACCATTCACCGTAACGGGTGTAACCGTGTTTTTCTGCCA
>JAZSCL010000061.1:0-2987 GCA_045602905.1 Acutalibacteraceae bacterium | reverse complement strand
TATGATATAATTTCTAAAATGATATTATTCGGAGGTTTTAATATGAACGCAAAATATCCCAATCTTTTATCTCCAGGATACATAGGAAAGGTTGAACTCCGCAACAAAACCGTTATGGCTGCAATGGGAATGAGCCAGGCTGAAAACGGATTTGTCAACAAGGCGGTTCTTAATCATTATGCCGAAAGAGCTAAGGGCGGAGTTGGAGCGATTATAGTTGAAGTTACCTGCGTTGATTCTCCGCTTGGTCTTAACACAAACGGTATGCTTGTGATTGATGACGATAAATATATCCCCGGTATGACAGAACTTGCATCGGTTATTCACGAGGGTGGCTCTAAAGCATTCTTGCAGATTTCACATACAGGCAGAGGAGCAAGAAGAAAAATAATCGGCGATCAGCCTGTCGGACCGAGTGCTGTTGCAATGCCTTATTCATATATGATGGGTCTTGCAAACGAAACACCCCGTGCGTTAACGATTGAAGAAATCAAAGCTATCGAAGAAAAATATGCACAGGCTGCTTTAAGGGCAAAAAAAGCAGGTTTTGACGGCGTTGAGATTCATGCAGTAGGATATTATCTCGGTCAGCAGTTTCTTTCAAAAACAGCTAATATTCGTACCGATGAATACGGCGGAAGCCGTGAGAACAGAATCCGATTTCATCTTAACATAATCAGAAGAATCCGTGAACTTTGCGGCAAAGATTTTGCGGTGATAGTGAAACTTTCCGTTATAGAAATGGGTAAAGACGGCGGTATTTCGATGCTTGACGGATTATATTACTGCAAAAAGCTTCAGGAAGCAGGCGTAGATGCAATTGAAGTGCTTGCGGGAATCTGGTCAGGCGAAGCAGGAAAAAGGCAGAAACCTGAGTCGGCATACTCCGATTGTATGGCTGTCGCACTTTGTCTTGTTATGAAAATCGGACTTGCACTCACCGCCGGGGGAAAGAAAATAACATTTATCGGTGGCGGACGAGCACAAAATCCTGTTGCATCGGAAAAAGCACTCAAGTCTGGTCAGTGTGATTTGATATTTATTGGTCACGGACTCCTTGCTCAACCTGATCTTGTTAATCTTATTGATGAAGACAGAGAAGATGAAATCAGACCCTGCATAGGCTGCGGTCATTGTATTGACCATCAGCTTCAACATGGTTCAAGAGCTGTTTGCTCAGGCAATGCCGTACTTGCGAGAGGAGATAATGATTATACGATTATTCCTTGCGAAACAAAGAAAAAAATTGTTGTTATCGGTGCAGGCATTGCGGGCGTTGAAGCTGCAAGAATTGCTGCGATTCGAGGTCATGATGTTGATATTTATGATTCAGCAAATCAGATAGGCGGTCAGATGAATCTTGCCTGCAGACCTCCTTTTAAGCAGCATCTCGGTCTTATGAAACCCTATCTTGAAAAACAGCTTAATCTCCACGGAGTTAATGTTCATCTTGGCAAAAAGATTACTAAAGAAGATGTTCTTGCACTTAATCCCGATGCTGTTGTTTGTGCAACCGGTGTTGTTAATAACAAGCTTACCGTTGAGGGCGCAGAAAGAGCAATCAATGCTGTTGATATTCTAAACGGTGCGCCAAGCGGCAAATGTGTTGTTGTTATCGGCGGCGGTTCAATCGGTTGCGAAACAGCTGAATTTCTTGCCAAACAAGGAAAAAAAGTCAGCATAATTGAAATGACAGATACCTTTGCAGGTAACACGGGTAAAACGGCACAGACCATTCTGCTCGGACATCTTAAAGGTAACGGAGTTAAACTTCTGCCTGAATCGATGGTTGAAAAAATAACTGCAACAGAAGTCATATATAAGTCCAAAGACGGCAAAACAAACTCTGTCAAAGCGGACACGGTTATCCTTGCAATCGGCAACAGACCTGATACAAGTCTTTACGATTCGCTCAAAGATGAGGTTAAAGAGATATATAATATCGGTGATTCAAACGGCGGCGGTATTATTCCCAATGCAGTTTATGACGGGTACACTGTGGGAAATAAAATATAAGGAGATGTGAAAATGAAGAAGAAGTTTTTAAAAATTTTTTCATTGTTGCTTGTGTTTTCTTTAATTTGGGGTAATGTTGCTTATGCAACAAGCGGAGATGTTGACCCGGAAATCATAGCAGAAACAAAAGAAACTGCAATTTACATTGAAAGCGAAGGGATTGTTCTCCTCAAAAACGAGGATAATTTTCTCCCTCTTTCAAACAAAAAGCTCAATATCTTCGGTGCAGGATCAGTTTGTCCGTTTTTCGGCGGAGCAGGCTCGGGTGCGATAACAACCGATGATCCCGTAACTCTTTATGAAGCATTTGAGGCAGAGGGTATTGAGTATAACGCAGAGCTTCGTTCTCTTTATGAAAAACATTGCCTTTCAAACGAACTTCCCAAAACCGATAACACGGTTATCAATAATCTTCTTCAGGTGCTGCTCGCAAAAAACACACTTAACGAAATGGACCCGAAGCACCTCACAGACAAACTTCTTGAAAATGCAGTTGAGTTTTCTGATACCGCAGTAATCGTTATCAGCAGAACAAGCGCAGAGGGCACAGACCATACAGTTGAAACACTGAGCCTTTCTGACGATGAAAAAGCGATGGTAGAAAAGGTAACTTCCGCATTTGAAAATGTTGTTGTCCTTTTTAACATCGGCAACGTTATGGAAATGGGCTGGATTGATGAATACGATAGCATTAAAGCAGCCGCAATCATATGGATTCCCGGCGAATTCGGTATGACTGCCGTTCCGCAGATGCTTGACGGCAAGGTAAATCCCTCAGGTAAACTGACCGATACAATCACATACAACATTGATGACCACCCCTCGAGTGAATGCTTCGGAAGCTATAAGTATAACGGTGGCGAACATTTTGTTGAATACTATGAAGGCATCTACATCGGTTACCGCTATTTTGAAACCTTTGCAAAAGACAAGGTGCAATATCCCTTCGGCTACGGTCTTTCATACACAAA
>JAZSCL010000060.1:0-4082 GCA_045602905.1 Acutalibacteraceae bacterium | reverse complement strand
GGCAAGATTTTGAAGAAGATTCATTCAATTCCTGCACCAGAAAACCAACAGGATTGGGAAACTCGTATCAACGATAAAGCAGATTTGAGAATCAGGAAATACAACGAATGTACACTGAAATATGATAACGGTCAGACTTTTATTGACTTCATCAACGCAAACCGTTATCTGCTCAAGGGCAGACCACAGGTATTTCAGCACGGTGATTATCATATCGGCAATATGATGATCGAAAACGGCAAGGTTGTTATTATTGATTTTGACCGCTACGATTTCGGTGACCCGTGGGAAGAATTCAAGAGTATCACTTGGTGTGCACAGGCTTCTCCGCTTTTTGCTTCGGGTATGGTTAACGGATATTTTGACAATAATGTGCCTATGGAGTTTTGGAAACTTCTTGCGTTGTATATCAGCCTTGGTACAATCACTTCTCTGCCTTGGGCAATTCCGTATGGTGAAGGCGAAGTTCAGACTATGCGAAAGCTCGCAAACGAAGTGCTTGAATGGTATGACAATATGCAAAATCCCGTGCCGAGTTGGTATTTCAAGGGTTATTATTTGCAGTACATAGATGGTCTGCCTTATAAAATGAAAGCACCTTTTGATTTCAGCTTTATCAGCCAATACGGAAAGGTGTTCAAAGTGTTTGATGACCAAGATTCAGGTAATATTTGTTTCGGCACAGAAAAAGACGGCGAAAGGTATTTTGTGAAATTTGCAGGTGCACCGACTGAAGCATATAACAGCACACCTGAAGATGCGATTGAACGTTTGAAATCAACATTACCCGTATATGAGAATTTGAAACATAAAAATCTCATTGAGTTCGTTAAAGCAGAAGAAATCGGCAACGGATTTGTAATGGTGTTCAAGTGGGTTGACGGTGACTGTATGGGCAGAATGTACCCTGCTGAACATCGCAGGTTTATGAATTTGCACGTTTCGGACAGGCTTAATGTTTTTGACGATATACTCGATTTCCTGGACTACACCAATTCAAACGAATATGTTGCGGTTGACTTTTATGACGGCAGTATTATGTACAATGCCAAGAAGCGCAAAACAACTATCTGCGATATTGACTTTTTCAGAAAACAGCCATGTATGAACGATATGGGCAGAATGTGGGGCAGTTCAAAGTTTCAGTCTCCCGAAGAATATCAACTCGGTGCAAATATTGACGAGGTAACGAATGTTTACTGTGCCGGAGCTTTTGCGTTTGCTTTGTTTGGTAATTACAACCGCACCCGTGATATGTGGCAACTGTCAGATGAAGCTTTTGCAGTTGCGACAAAAGCGGTAAGCGATAATAGAAATGAGCGTTATCAAAGTATAAAAGAGCTTAAAGAAGCGTGGGAGAAAAGTTTATGATAAGAAAAGCAACCCAAAACGACACAAGAGTATTAGCAGAATTAGCAATACAGATGTGGAGTAATCACACGGTATCGGAACTTGAAGCAGATTTTACCAAGATTATAAACAGCAATGATGCTGTTTGCTTTATAAAATATGTTGACGATATTCCCGTTGGATTTGCGCAATGTCAGCTTCGCTACGATTATGTTGAGGGTACGCACTCATCTCCCGTAGGTTATCTCGAAGGAATATTTGTTGTTCCCGAACATCAGCATAAAGGATTCGCCAAAGAACTGTTGCTTGAATGCGAATTGTGGGCAAAAGAAAAAGGTTGTTCAGAATTCGCAAGTGACTGTGAACTTGACAACACAAACAGTTTCAATTTCCATATGGCAGAAGGTTTTGAAGAAGCAAACCGTGTTATATGTTTCAGAAAAGAGTTATAATCAGGAGTAAATATGACAAACCAAGAAATATTACAAATCGCATTGCAACAATCTGCGTACGACTGTAACTGCAACGCAGAGGATTTTCTTTCGTCTGAAAACAAGGTTGTTTTATCACAGAAAAACGAAAAAGCAAGGGTTTGTATGCCATTGCCGTTGGAATGTGATTTGGTATCATACGGAAACAATATCGTGGCACAGGTCAGTCCGAGAATGAAAGAAATTGTTGAATGGTATATTGGCAAATATGCTGTTGAGCATTGCTTTGAGTCGCCCAATGTCATTGCGCTTAACGAGAAATTAGCAGAGTTTGGATATAAAGTCTGCTTTATGGCGGAATACTTTCTGCCTGATGTCAACGAACTCAAAGAATTACCTTGCGAATATGAATTGAAAGTTCTGCACCCTGAAGATTTTGAGCAGTATTATACCGCAGAGTGGGGCAACGCTTTGTGCAAAAGCCGAAAGCATCTTGATAAACTCGCTGTCGGTGCATTCGATAACGGCAAACTCATAGGTCTTGCAGGCTGTTCTGCCGACTGTGAAACTATGTATCAGATTGGTGTTGACGTTATACCCGAATACAGAAGACAAGGTATTGCATCCGCTATCACGAGCAGGCTTGCTATTGAAACATTAAAACTTGGCAAAGTACCGTTTTACTGTGCTGCCTGGTCGAATATCAAATCTGTCCGCAATGCAATCAGAAGCGGATTCAGACCTGCATGGGTAGAACTGACAGCAAGAAACAGTGAGTTTGTTAATGAAATGAACAAATAAGAAGGTGTTGCTTATGGCAAAAGTCTATTTGATCTGTGGCAAAATCTGTTGCGGTAAAACTACATATGCACAAAAACTTTGTAACCAAAACAATGCTGTATTGCTCTCTATTGATGAAATAACACTTGCTCTTTTTGGTCAGCATTGCGGTGATAAACACGATGAATATGTAGAAAGAACAGAGAAATATTTATTAAACAAATCATTAGAACTTATCAAGAAAGACATCAACATTGTTCTTGATTGGGGCTTCTGGACAAAAGCAGAACGGGAGTCTGTAAAAGGATTTTATAAGTCTCGTAATATCGAATGTGAGCTTCATTACATTGATATCAGCGATAAAACTTGGAAATATCATTTGCATAAGAGAAACAACGCTGTGCTTGCAAATGAAACAAGCGCCTACTATGTTGACGATAATCTTGCTGCAAAATTCGATTCAATATTTGAAGTGCCAGGCAAAGATGAGATTGATGTTGTTGAAGAAAATTAAAATGGTGATTATATGAAAACACTTATCCTGAATGGTTCTCCTCGCAGGAATGGAGATTCTGTCAGCTTAATCAACAAACTAACCGAGAAACTAAACGGTGAATATAAAATAGTAAATGCTTATTGTTCGGATATTTCAGCCTGTGTTGATTGTCGTTATTGTTGGAGCAACAATGGTTGTTCAATCAATGACGAAATGACAGAAATATATGATTATATCGTTGGTTGTGATAATGTTGCAATTGCTTCACCCATTTATTTCTCGCAACCAACCGGCAAACTGCTTGATGTTTGCAGCAGATTTCAAACATACTTTGCGGCAAAGCATTTTCGCAACCAAGTACTTTCTATTAAACCAAAGAAAGGTGCGGTTATTCTTGTTGGTGGCGGCGACGGTAATCCCGAAAATGCATATAAAACCCGCCTGCATAATTCTTCAGCATATCAACGTTACAGAGATTTATCCTTTGGTTGGAAGTTTTAGCACAAATGACTTGTTAGCGAAAAATGATTTAGATTCATTAAAAGATATAGAAAGTATGGCAAATTTCTTGAACCAATGAACCGTAATTATATACACCTATAATCCATCGTGATACAATAAATAAAAAGGAGAAAACAAGTACAAGGAGTTTATGCAAAAACATGAGATATATTTCAAACGGTAAAGTTGAAAACAATATTCGAATTTTAAACCGCACCATAGCATAATTGCTATGGTGCGGTTTTGGCAAAACAGTTTTTAGTTATAGTGTTGAAAATTAAGCGTTTTTGTCGAATTTTAGTGCGTTTTTGTAATGATTATTGAAAATTGTAAAATAAAAAATATAATAAAATTACAAATTAATTGTCTCGTATTTTTTATTATTTAGGTGCGTTGAACTTATTGCTCTTGTACCTTGACTTTAATGGTTTAAAATTTAAGGCAGAAAAAGTTTTTACTTTTCTTTCTTACAACATATTTCTTTTGTAAAATAAATTTTAGAGAGGTAGAAAGATGGCAAAAAT
>JAZSCL010000059.1:0-13015 GCA_045602905.1 Acutalibacteraceae bacterium | reverse complement strand
AAACAAAAAACCAATAAAAAACCGATATCTCAGAAAAATTTACCATATAAGGTCTGCAAATTTATTGTTTGCAGCCTTTTGTGCTTCTTCGTTTGTATGCACATAAAGTTTGAGAGTGATTTCTATATTGGAGTGTCCGAGTTTTTCGGACACTGTTTTTATATCCGCACCGTTCTGAATCATAAGTGTTGCCATAGTATGGCGGAATTTGTGAGGGTGACAATCTTCAACTCCATATTTTTCACCGAAATCTTTGAAAAACACAGTAGGAGCCTGAGGACTTAATCTTTTACCATCAAGATGAGTGAAAATATAAACAGGGGAGGGCAGCCCTTGTCCTTCAATTATTTCTTTTTGAAAAGCCTTCCACTGTTTAAGTTTTTCTATGACAATATCGTTTATGAAGACAACTCGGCTTTTTCCTGATTTAGTGTTTGTATCATATATACCATATCCTTCAGCATATTGAGTGTTGTTTATAATATCAATGTGACCTGTTTCTAAATTTATGTCACACCATCTCATTAAAAAATCAACATTGAACAAGTAAAAAAATAGAGAAAACTCCATCAGAACCACTGCGAGGATTTTATTCAGAACACCCCATTAAAAAACCTTCTGAACAAGAAGAAAAATCACTTAAGAAACACAAAAAGAACATCCGAAAGCTGCCTCGCAAATAATGAAACCGGCAAAAGATTCTATATAGAATTTTCGAAAAGTCATCCGAAACAAAGTAAGGCAATCAACCATCTTGTGGTTGACTGCCTTTGTCTTGCAAACTTTATTTTTCTTCAGTTGCAGGAATGATAGCTTTTTCCTGAGATTTTTTAATGATATTGTTTCTTCTTTCTGTAAGCTCATGATACATGATGGTCTTTGTCTTATCATCCAGGTCATAGAATAACATGGGGATGTAGGAGAAGATACCAAGTACGATGGGAATAACCGTATACATAGCGAATATAGCTTGTTTTGTTTTCATTGACTGAACAGTACCAACACCTGCTTCGTAACCGATGAAAGAGATAACTGCAGATGATACAGCATTCTGAACCTGAGTAACAAGTTTTGTTGCAAGGCTTGAAATGAAGCTTGTCATAGCCTCGGTACGTTTACCTGTTTTCCATTCACCGTAGTCAATAATTTCCTGCTGCATAAGCTGAGGAATAATTTTACCCAGTGAGTAAACCGATGAAAAGCATATTTCAGCGAACATAAGTGCAGGAATCATAATCCAGAGATTATCAAGGTTGTTGAAGCCTACAAGGAAGGTAATAGTCCAACCGAGCTGGGGAACAGCTTTTGATGCAATCCAGAGAGCTTTTGTTGAGTATTTCTTATTGAGTTTTGGAAAATACATGTAAGAAATGTATGTAAGAGGTGCTGCAGGTACACCGCAGACAACCTCAAGTGATGCAGAACCCATAACGTCAAGCCAGAACAAGTTTGAGAAAGGACCGCCAACACTACCGAATGCTGAAAGGAAATTGGAAAGTGAAAGACAAACCTGAAGCTTGTTTCCGAAGAAGTTTCGCAGACCGTCGATAAGCTTCGGCTTTTCTTCAACCTGAACGATACGTTCTTTAATGACGAATATATGCACTAACATACCAAGGGCTGAAATAAAGGCTGTACCTGCACCCATGAAGATGTAAACATTTTCAACTGAGATGCCGATAGTACCGGCTGCAGCAAGGTCAAGAAGAATAACCATTACATAAACGGGAACTTTTTCGAAGCCACCGATGTTATCAATGGCAATGAGAGCAGCCTTGTCGTCGATACTCGGTGTAAAAGTTGAGTCAAGACCATTGACAGCACAGTTATAGAGGGTACCTACAGTTTCTTTAAAAATTGAAATTACGCAATAAATAACAATTTTCTGCCATGAAAGAGGACCCCAGTTCTGGCCACCGATAAACAAAGGTGTGACCCAAAGAGCAATGCAAGCGATTGCATATGGTCCGATAGTTGCAAAAGCCCAAGGCTTGAACTTACCGAAACGTGTTCTTGTTCTGTCAACTATGTAAGCGAAAATTGAGTCGTTGATAAGGTCCCATGCAAGATTAGCAACTGCAAAAGCAGCGATGATTCTTGAGTCGAGACCGAAAACATTGAGCATAAAGTAAGAAAGATAACCTTCAACGTTAAATTTGTTTATTTCAGCTGTAACAAACAGTGTGACGAGTTCTTTTGCGCCTACATATCTTTTACCGTATATGCTGTCACTTGATGTCATAGGCATACAAGAATTTTCAGTTTGAGTCTTCTTTTCTTCTGTTTCCTGAGACATATATATTAAAAATCTCCTTTCTTAATTTCACAAGCAACTATATTATGCACTTTTTTAACAAAACTTGCAATAGTTTACCGGAAACTTTTATAAATAAAAATTCAAAATCCCCGATAAAACGGTTTTTTAACAGGTGTATATGGATTATTACTCAACCTGAAAAAGCGTAAACCCGTTGGAATAATCACCAAAAAGTCCTTTACTTTTTATTGTTTTAATGTTAGTATTGAAATAGAAACAGCACACTATTATGGAAAGAGGTTTTGTTTATGAAGAAAATGCTTATGTCTGCTATTTCGGTTGTGTTGGTTTTGTGTCTTATGATGCCTTCTGTTTATGCGGCGGAAGACACTCAGACAAGCTACGATTCCGTTATCGATTATGTGAATGAAGCTCAGGCAACTGAGGAAACTGATTCAAAAATCCGGTTTGGCAGAATAGTTAACGGACTTAGTAATTTGGTTATAAACGGTTTCCTCGGCACTGTGCTCAAGCTAATTCTTCCCGATTCAGCAGCGGTCACTGATTATGAGAAATTTGATATTGATGAGTATGATAATTTCTACGAAGGAACCGAAACCTTCATCGATGAGCCGCAGGGTAAAAAGGTGTGGAGTCTGGGTTACGGCAAGGCTTCAGTCCTTCCTTCTGACTTCGGTGAAAAAGAATATGCGAAGGGTGCATATATTCCTTATGTTTTCGGTAACGATATGTATACTGATGAGGATGGTAACAAAGAGGATCTTATGGTAAGGGCTGTTGTTATAAATGACGGCTCGGGCAGAGGCAATGTCGCGTTTATTGCGCTTGATGCAATGGGCTTTGCCAATGCTGATGTACGACTGGTGCGCGAGGGTCTCAAGGATCTTGCAGAGGAATACAACATCGTCAGCATCAACGTTTCCTGCACTCATATACATACGGGTATAGATTCCCAGGGTGTGTGGACAGACCCCATCGGCTGTATAATCAATAATTCCTTCAGCAAGATTACGGGAAAAGTGAAATACGGCGTTGAGCGTTCATTCATCGAGTCTGTTGTTTCGGGTTCAAAGAAGGCTGTTGAGGATGCTCTCTCAGATATGACAGAGGGTAAGCTCTACTATTCAAAAATGAATGCTGAGGATTATTTTTTCGACAGAACTGCACCGATTTCGCTTAACCCCAATATTTATAAGCTTGAGTTTATGCCTGCTGACAGCAACAAAACACCGACAATTATCGCAACCTTCGGTTGTCATCCCGAATCTGCAAGCTATGACTGGGCAAGCGCAGATCCCGAAAAGACACTTTCTTTTGATAAAAAATTCTCCCCCGACTTCATCTGGAGTGCCGAAATGGTGATGAATGATGCGGGTTATAACTTCATTTTCCTTCAGGGTAACGTTTCAACGGTCACATCTGCAAGAGGACTGACAGGCGACGGCGTTGATGACTTCCCGGGTAATGCACATTACACATCGGTTCGCTACGGCTATGAAATCGCGTATCTCCTTCTTGGTATGAATATGACCGAAGACGAAAGAATAAAGCTTAACGAAGAAACAGGCGACAGACTTGATGTTGAAAAATACAACGGTCAGGACAGATACACAGTATGGTATGAGGGCCTTGAAACCGTTACTGCAAAAGAAGTGAAGCCGGTTCTTAACATAAAGCATAAGCAGTTTACCGTGAAGATTGAAAACAACATTATTGTCCTCCTCGGCAAGACCTCTGTTGCTGATAACTTTATTCTCAAAGATAATTTCAGCAGATACTACACTGTTACCGAAGTCGGATACCTCGAAATCGGCGATGAAATGAAGGTTTATATGAGCCCCGGCGAAACTTTCGGCGAGATTGTTTACGGCGGTAAGGGTGCAGACGGCTTTGAGCTTGCTCCCGTGAGAAAATATACGGGCGAAGACATTATCGTTATGGACCTTATGAATGATGCGGCAGGTTATGTTGCAAACCCTGCCAACTTCTGTCTTGCAGGTATTCAGTACAACGAAGAAAATGATGCCTATGACAGCGATACATGGTGTCTTATTTCCTACGGCAAGAATGCCGCAACAGCATTTATCTCAAACTTTTATGAAATTTATGACAGCGTGAGATAAACCTATGAAAAACAAAAACCAACAATATATACTATAGCCACGGCGCATCTTGACACCTCGTGGCTCTGGAAGTTAGAGCAGACAATCGACGAGTATCTTCACGATACGCTGAAAAAGAATTTTGAACTGCTTGAAAAATATCCCGAATATAAATTCAATTTTGAAGGCAGTTACAGATATGAGCTTGTCAGGGAATATTATCCCGAAGAATACAAAAAACTGAAAAAATACATAACAGAGGGCAGTTGTTATGCTGCTGAGTGGCAGTATTTTTGCTTCTGCAAAGGACGATGTGGCAGATAATGTTTTACACCAATGCAATAAACATCGTACTCAATGACGTTTTTATGGGATTAGGCCAAGCAAGTACGGTACCTGAAAAAACCGAAGTACGGGTTCACCCTGCATTATCCCCATGCTCTTCTATGACCTTGATAACAAAAAAGAAATAATGTATGCCAGGCTTATTGCTTGCCGTAAATTGGTTACAGATACAATCAGCAACGACGAAAAAACATTCTCGGTCTTACATCAACAAACGGAGAAAAAACAACTATGGAAATAAGATATATAAAACCCGAGGAAGCAACTGATTATCAAAAAGTTTCAGCAGCTTCGTTTATATGGAAGTTCAATGCTGAAGAGGATACCACAGTTGAAGTACCGGTTCTTGCAGCATTCGAGGAAGATAAGCTCATTGCGGGAGCTGAAATTTTTGATTTTAGAACTAACTACTGCGGAAATTTCCTGAATTCAGTCTTTATAAGCGGTGTCTGCAGTCAGCCCGAGTGCAGAAGATTAGGTGGTGTTCGCGAGATTATGAAAAAAATCGGCGAAACTGCTATTGAAAATGACTGGACATTCGGGTTTCTTCAACCCTTTTCAATTGAATACTACGAAAAATTCGGATATGCAAATCTTAACCGTATGTTTGCAATAAAGGTTCCGTTTGAAAAGCTTAAACATATTCCGCGCAACACCGATGTTGTTCTTTATACAGGTGAACAGTTTGAAGAACTCCGTAAACTTCACGAAAAATGTGCCTTGAAAGAAAATCTGATGACTCTTCGTGAGGAGAAAAAGCATTTCTGCGATACACCTCTCGAAAGCACCGACTATACGTATATCAGATATGATTCAGACGGAGTTGCAGATGGTTATGTACGTTTTATCGTCGGCAGACCCAATGACCTTATCGTTGAAGAGCTGTTTGTCCTTTCGCTTGAAGCACTTTACGGCTTAATCGGATTTCTGCGGAATTACGACGGTATAGTTAAAAATCTGATTGTCAGAAAGCAGTATCAGGGCAGTGATTTTGCCTGTGTTGCAGACAGAATTGACGGTGTGACATATGAATACAACGGCGGAGCGGCAGGAAGAATCTATAACCTGCAAAAGCTTCTTGAAAACAATACCTATCCCCAAGAATACGGAAAATTCCGTTTGAGGTGTATTGACGAATTCGAGCAGAACAACGGGATTTTCGACGTTGAATATCAGAACGGGAAAGCAGTTGTCACGCGCAAGCCTCAGGTCGATTACGATATATCTCTCACGGCATCAGCCGCCGCAAGGCTTATGCTTGCGGGTGAAGGACATAATTCACAAACCGCCACATACATTGAAGGTGTCGAAATAAAAGGAAATGCAAATGATTTTTTCAGAGCGTTTCCTTACCGTCACACACGTTTTTCTGATAGCAGATGGTCAATTTAATTGCAACGTATAATTTAAGGAGATGCTTAAAATGACAAAAAAATTTGTTTGTGCAATTCTTGTCTGCGTTATAGTTTTATCATTATGCGCACTTCCCGTATCTGCCTCTGAAAAGGGATTCTCAGTTACGGATTCAGTTATAATATTGTCCGAAAATGCAAGCATCACGGATAGCTATGCCGCAAGCCGCCTTAAATATTATCTTGACGAAATTACAGGCGACGATATTGAAATTGTAAGCGGTGAAACGCAAAAAGAATACAAAATCACATTGCAGGGAACAACAGATAATCCCGATGGAAGCTACACCATAACTTCAACCGAAAACGAACTTGTTATTAACGGTTCAGGTAACAAAGGAACGATAAACGGCGTTTACCGCTTTCTTGAAGAATTCTGCGGTTGTCATTGGTATGAATCAGAAGTTCTTGTAATTCCTAAAAATGAAAACCTCTCCGTACCGAACGGAATAAATATTGAATATACGCCCTTTTTTGAGTACACGGAAACGGATACGAAAAGCTCATCAGATGCAGAGTTTGCCCTTGCAAACGGTCTTACCGGCGGAATTTACAAAGACCTTACATCGGAGCAAGGCGGTGCAGTTGAATACATAGGCGCCGGAAGCCATACTCTTGTCAATCAATACTGCAAGCCCTCAGTTTTTTTTGAGGAGCATCCGGAATATTTTGCTCTTGTTGACGGTGTGCGAACGGGAACTCAGCTTTGCCTTACCAATGAGGACGTCAAGGATATCGTAACAGCGCAGGCTCTTGCGTTGCTTGAAGAAAAACACAATCCGGACGCATCTTTGCAGATTTTATCGGTTACTCAGGCAGATAACGGATATTACTGCCAATGTGAAAACTGTAAGGCTCTTGACGAAGCAAACGGCTCTCAGGCAGGCACGATGATAACCTTTGCAAACGAAATTGCAAAGCGTATTAAAGCCGACGGTAAATACGATAATATTGCAATTGACACTTTTGCTTATCAGTATACACGCAAGGCACCCACCGCGGTTGTCCCCCGTGAGGATGTTATTGTCCGTCTGTGTTCAATAGAATGCTGCTTCGGCCATACTCTTGATGACTCCGACTGTAAAAGCAACACCGCTTTTATGACAGACCTGGAAGAATGGAGCAGAATCTGCAACAGACTTTATATATGGAACTACAATCTTAACTGCGATGAAAGCATAAATATTTATGCAAACTTCGGTGTTATGCAGAGAAATACACAGATTTTTTATGAGCATAATGTGAAAGGCATATATCAGCAGGGTGTTTATTACATTTCTGAAAGTGACGGAGAATTCGGCGAAATGAAGACCTATCTGCTTTCAAAGCTTATGCAGAATCCTTACCTTGACTTTGATGAAGAAATGACAGGGTATATGACAGCGGTTTACGGCCCCGGCGGAGTACACCTTAAGGAATTCATAGATATCGTAACAGATCACGCCGTTACAAAATTTAAACACCTCTACATTGAAGAGGATTCACGCTTTTCGCTGCCCGGCATGATGCCGTGGGAAGTCGGCCGATGCGATGAACTTTGGGAAAATGCAAAATCAGAGGCAGAAAATGAGAAACAACTTAACCGCATTCTTCGTTCTGAAATCTGCTGGAGATACTGGAAATGTTCCAATATGCGTTCTGAATTTTCATTGTTTCAGCATCCGTATCTGTTTATGAAGGCGAGAAAAGACCTTTATAACGATTTTGTGAAATTCGGAATCACGCGAATGGGTGAAAGACCCAATCACGAGCTTTCCGATAACGATTTAAGGCATCTGACAAGAAGAATCTATACCTGGATAACCCTTTACGACGAGCCGATATGGGATTCAATCAATCCTTATGCCGTTAATTTCTATGAGCTTATGGAAAAGCTTTATACAATCTTTACTGATACAGACCGATAAAAAACAAGGAGGCACACAATGAACGGAATAAACAGCTTTTTTCTTATAATTCTTATTGCATACGGAAGCTTTGTTTCTCTTCTGGCGAATCCTAAAGCGCCCGAAGATACGGCAGATTTTTCTCCTGTTGCAAGATTTATCGTAACAAGTGATTCACATATCACTACAATTGGTGATGTTCAAAGCTTCAGACTTCAGCGTATGATTAAATTGGGCTATGATATTGCCGAAAAAGATAAAAGCTATAATAAACTGGATGCAGTGCTTATCGCAGGCGATGTTACGGATATGGGAACAAAAATTGCCTTCGGAAGCATTAAAGCGGCAATAACGCCTGTTATCAAAGATGACACACAGTTTCTTGCAACCATTTCAACCTCTCACGATGACCGCAATCTGGGCAAAGCATCTCTTGAACTTTACGAAGAAATTATGGGGCAGGAAACAGATTTTCACCGTGTCATAAACGGTTTCCATTTTATCGGAGTATCAGCCTCGAAAATTGAGGGTGAGCATTACAGCGAGTATCAGAAGGAATGGCTGGTTGAACAGCTTGATCTTGCCGTTGCCGATGATCCGTCAAAGCCTGTTTTTGTTATTCAGCATGAGCATATTTCAAATACTGTTTACGGTAGCTCCGACTTTGAAGGCTGGGGAATGCCTGATTTTGCAGAAATCCTCGAAAAATATCCTCAGGTTATTGATTTTTCCGGTCACTCTCATTATCCCAACAATGATCCAAGGTCAATCTGGCAGGGGGATTATACTGCTATCGGTACAGGCGGACTTTATTATACCGAGCTGACTGTCGATGACATCAAAACATTCCACCCCACGGATTACAGATTTGTTTCAACATTCTGGGTTGTGGAAATTGATGCAGAAAACCGTATCAGACTCAGAGCTGTTGACCTTTTATCAAAGGAATATCTTTGTGAATATATCCTTGAAAGTCCTTTTGACCGTAAATACACACCTGAACAGCAGATGCTCCGTTCAAAGCCCCCCGTGTTTGAAGATGATGCATCAGCTAAGATAATAGGAAAAAACATTTATCTTGATTCTGCTCAGTCAACAGACGGCATGCCCATATTTATTTACAGAGCATACACCGTTGATGCTGAGAGAAACAGAACTCAGGTAGGCAAAACCGTGCCCTCATATTATCGCTACAATGTACCTGATAGAGTTACAATTAAATTGGAAAACCTGCCTGAAGAGGATTACACTCTTGAAATAGTTGCAGAAAACTGCTACGGAATGCAATCTGAACCTCTTAAAGTACAGTTTTAAGTTATAATCGGACAAAAAAGCATCGACTTAGTCGATGCTTTTCTGCTGTTTTATCTGATTCAAATACCTTTTATTTTCTCTCTACCCATTCTGCGGGAACGGAGTAGAAATCGGGGTTTTCGTTGAGCTTGCCGGTATGACGGGGATTACCTATCATAAGTGTAGTAATATTGAAATGCACCATATCGTTATAGAGCTTTTTATTTTCGTCAATGCGCTTAAACTCATTAAGTGCGCAGAATTCACCGCGTTTCATATTTGCCTTCCAGTATCTCCAGCAAATCTGCGAACGCTTAACATTTTCCTTCTGCCACTCGGTTCCGGCTTGGGCTATTGCATTTTCCCAAAGCTCATCATATTCTCTGAGTGTCTTATTGTCAATATCAAGAACTGTTGTTGCGTAGTATTTATCGAAGCAACCCATACCATATTCCATATTCATATGCTCAGGGAATATAAGCCAGTACTGAATTATATTAAAGCCGAAGCCGTTGTTTTCGTCAATTCCGTTGATGAAATCAATTATATTCTGATAGCCTGCACCGTAATAGGCTTCACAGAACTCGTACATAAGCTTGTCAGCATCCTGATAAGGATCCCACATAAGACGGGAAAGCATATAGCATCGTAGTGCTGCAAATTCGCCGTCGGCACCTCTTCCGCTGGCACCCTCTTCAAAAACACCGATAACATCGTGCTCGGCAAAAATCTGAAGATTACGCTGAATTGCACCGAAGTTGCCGAAGGGACTGAGCAAGCTGCCGTAATCGGTGGTGTAATCCCATACGAAAAGGTTGTCGCTGATTGAAGACCAATCCTCAAGGTCCTGAATAAATCTCTCATTGTCCTCGGAATATCCGCTGTCCATAGGAGCAGAGAATTTGCACTCAATGGAGCAAAGACGGATAACCACATTTTCTCTCGGAACGGTGATAGTGGGAGCCTGTCTTGTGTAGCCGTCCATATATGCGAATGTGTCAACGAGAACGTCCGGGTAATCCTCTCTGATATCATCTGCTATTGCATTTACAAAACGAATCATTGTACCTGAATGACTGCCTTCCTCGGCATCAATTCTTGCACACTCATCGCATACGCAGTAATTTGCATTATCATTCTGTGTTACGGAGACAAAAGCCGCATCGGGGTTATTTGCCAGCCACTCACGGACGGTTGCTTTTGCAATTTCAAGAGTTTTCGGATTTGTAAGGCAAAGCTGATCTGCTGTTCTTGTACCTGACTCAACTCCCAATGCAAAAAGCTCGGGCTCGGTTGCAAGAAGGGAAGTGGGAACAAGACTTGAAAATGTGTGGCAGAAGGGACCTGCATATTCGACACCGAAACCAAGCTCTTCAGCCATAGAGCCATCATTCAGTCTGTTTGCAACTTTGTATTCCTTGCTTGTCGTTCCGTACCAGTCAGTCTGTCTGAACATGAAGGGAGGAACGTAGGTATAATCAATATTTATGGGAACAAGAAGCTTTTCAGCCTCGGGAATAACGGTTAACTCTGTTGTGAAGCAGCGGTAACCGAAATATTCCTCAAGGAAGGTATAGGCTGAGTAGAGTGTTCCTCTCTTATCTCCGCCCGTAATGACAATGTCATCACCGGATGTTTTTATGCACACACCCTCTTCCCCGAGAGCGGCATAATCAACAGCATCATCGTATTCTCTGTTATTCTTACCTACAGAGATTTCTTTTTCGCTTTGAGCTTCCTTATCCGTGATAATAGTGATGCTTGTTCCGTTTATTGCACTAAAGGTATCCTTAAGAAGATTTGCTGCAGTAATTTCCGCAGCACTTGCATTTTCGGAAATAACAATAACATAGTCATCGGTTATTTCAAAAACCTCTGTCACAGCATCCGTCTTTTCGGGTGGAGTAAAAATGTGTCCCTGTGGCTCAGACGGTACAAATGCTGAGAAAACTGAGGTCAGAACAACGCTCAGCATCGTAAAAAACGGCATAATAAAGCGGGGATTAATAGAATAAAAAAACGACATAATATCCATAAACAAATTCTCCTGTTTATAACCTTCTCCCGAGCACATTCCTCATATGCTCAGATTAATTATATACTGTAGCCCTGTATATGTCAATCGCACAGTTTTATAAAGGGTTTGTGTATGATTAAGTTAAAACTTTTTTGCGTTGATTTCTTTATGAAATGAATCGTTGAAAAAGCTTTTAGATTATGATAAAATAAGACAATACACCAAAGGAGGTTTTGGCTATAAAAAACAACTCCTGCATAGGATCGAAAGTAATTTCAGTTAGCCTCATTGACATGTGTTGTAAGTATTGATACATCTTCTGCGTCGGCATAACCACTACCATTTACGTCACCATCAACAACGATAATATTATTAACATGTTTGATTGAAAAAGAGAATTATAAATTTAGAACAAGAAAAAGAATTGTCGATTATTTTGATGATGATGAAATCTATAATTTTTTCAAGCGAACTTGGATTGGTGAAAGAATACAGACGTTGGCAAACCTGTATGATGAATTAAATGCCAAAAAGCAAGAACACGATTTAGATTTGAGCGAATTATTATCATAGTAATCAAGTGAGTGTTGGCGAAAATCAAGGCGAGCAATTTGCTGTCTTGTATAATGAGAAAGACAACATAAAAACCAATAAAAAACCAATAACTCAAGAAATTTAAGTTTTTGAGATGTTGTGATAGGTAGTGCAAAACTATGAAAAGTATAAAAAATACCATTTTTTTGCACTGAAAAAGGATGAAAGCATTGCTTTTTTAGCTTATAGCACTTTATGAAAAGTTGGATCAGGATGTTGTTTTATAAGGTGAAGTTCTCAAAGAGATAATTTTCTTATCTTCGCAATCAACCCCAAAGCTTTACGGCTTTGGGGTTTTCTTTTTTTGTGCGAGCAAACGATAATTATGTTCCGTATTTTTCCAAATTGCCATGTGCACAAAAGTGTGATAATATTATGTTAAGATATAAATAAAAAATTTTTTGTTACATTTTCAATTTAAACTGACTACATAATGAAAGCCAAAGAAATGTACATTTTTGATGTGGGGGTGAGGCAGTGAAAAGTGAAAAACAAGTTAATAAGCTTTTTGAAGAGTGTTACGCGGAATATCGCATAAAGCTTTTCAATTACTGCCTCGCAAGGCTTTCAGGAAACCGTGAAGAAGCAGACGACTGTGTGCAGGAAACCTTCACCCTGTTTTATAAAAAGCTGAAATCAGGTGAAGAGTTTGAACACCCGAGAGCTTTTCTTTACAGAACGGCAGATAATTTTGTGAGCAGGCAGAAAGAGAAAAACGCAAAAGACTCAAAGTGTAATGTACCAATTGACGAAGTGGAAATCGGTGCGGAGACGGAATTTTTTCAGCGGCTTGAGGAAATTGATTTTGATGCCTTTGCAAAAGAGCTGCTGTCACTTCTGTCAGAAAAAGAAAAGGAAATTTACTCTCAGCGCTACATAGAAAAAATGAGCGTTGAGGAAATGGCTGAAAAGTCAGGTGTTTCACGGCCTGCAATGTCTATGAAGCTTATGCGGTTAAGAAACAAAATTAAAGAAATAGTTTATAACACAGATTTTGAGAAAGGAGGGAAAGCAAATGGAAACAGCAATAAGGAAAGAACATTTTCTTCATCCTGATTTCACGGAAAACTTCAAATCCCTTATGTGCG
>JAZSCL010000058.1:0-4043 GCA_045602905.1 Acutalibacteraceae bacterium | reverse complement strand
TTTTCTTTTGAAAAAGAAAACGGTGAAGAGTACGATGCTTGCCGCAAGGCAGAGTATTCCGAGAACGGCAACAACGGTTGAAAGAATGTCGTTATGAGGTTTGATTTCAAAATAAGGAGCAACGACAAAGAGAATGCCTGCAAGGACTGTCAGCAAAATCTGAACGGTGTTCATGACGGCTGTTTTTTCTTTTGGCAAGCCAAGTCTTAATTCGGGTTTGCGGTTTTCGGTTATCCAATCGCAAAAGGCTTTTCTGAATCTGAAAAACACAAATACGAGAATAAAAACAACAACGAGGAAAAACGATTCAAAATAACTTTGAAAGGTCAGAACGCTCTGCGGATTTGAGGAAGCTGTCAAAATCAGCGGAAGAGAGAGAAGAACAACGGAAAAAGCCGAAAAGAATGAAGCAAACGAACCGTTGCCGAGAGTTTTTCTGAATTCCTCGCTCTGCGACTCCGATGCACGGCAGAAAAGTTCGTTTTCTTTAATATCCTTTGCCTTTGTGATACCGAGAACGGTGATTGCGCATGCACAGATTTCAAAAAGGAGCATGATCGAAAAGCCTATGACGGGGCGATAAAAGCCGTATGAGATTCCGAACATGCAGACAAGACCGATAACGGAAACGGTTATCGAGATATAAGCCATGGTTCTGATGCCAGAAACAGTTCTTCCGATAAGAGCTCTGACCTGCTTTTCCGTTTTTCGGCTATCGGATTCAGCGGCTGAAACGCAGCCCGACCGTTCTCCTCTCAACAGCTCGTCGCAGGTTACGCCGAACATTTCCGCAATAGCAGGCAGAAGCGAGATATCGGGAGAGCATTCATCTCTTTCCCAACGGCTGACTGCTTTGTTTGAAATATTAAGACGGTCGGCAACCTCCTGCTGAGTCATGCCGTTTGCTTTTCTCAATGCGGCGATGAATTGACCGAGTGTGTTTTTTGACATAACGATTCCTCCTTGGGTTCTTTTCCGGTTTTATTCTACACGAACGGGAGTGAAAAATAAAGCCCGCAGAGCGAAAATCATTCCCGCAAAGCGAGAATATCCCGATTTTGACGCTGATTTGATGTGCTCCGACTGCGGAATTTCAGAGAAATGTTCCGTTTCTTATAGCCTTCATTTAATCTTGACAACGCAGAAAACAGGTGTTATAATACTTGATAGTTGAATATGGATTTATTAAGATACGGTTTGAAAAGTTGTATGCTGAGTAAATTAAAAGGGAAATCAGGTTCGAATCCTGAACAACCGCCATTACTGTATTTGAAGCAGAGCTTATGCTTTATATAAGTCAGAACACCTGCCGTGTCTTTTCAGGTTAATACACAACTTTGGTGAGAAGAGTGCAACCGATTAACTGCTTGACAGCATATCGGGTTTGCGCTTTTTTTATTGCTTTGTCGGGTTGTTTGTCTGTTGTACTCTTTTAACTTTCTTGTTAAAAGGGTATTTTTTTATGTTCAGAATCAGTGGCCGCTGTTTTGATAAAATTTATTTAAAGGAGTTTTCACAATGAAAAAAACACTCGCAGTTATCCTTGCCTTCATTATGATTGCAGGATGCATGTCCTCTCTTGCCTTTGCCGAGGAAATCCCGACGGTTTTCGTAACCATCGCAAACAAAGGCGCGTTTGCAACGGCACAGATTGAAGTTGCCGTAACGGATATCGACGGTGATGGCAAGCTTACCGTAAACGATGCTCTCTATGCCGCACACGAAGCCTCTTATTCAGGCGGTGCTTCATCGGGCTACGGATATTATACCCACAAGGACTACGGTCTCTCGCTGGGTAAGCTCTGGGGCGATACAAGCGGAAATTTCGGATACTATATCAATGATGAATCCTGCTGGGGTCTTGCTGACGAAGTCAAGGACGGCGACTATGTCAGTGCTTTTGTTTATTCTGACGGTAAATATTATTCGGATAAATACAGTTTTTTCACCGTCCGCAACATTTCGGTAAAGGCGAATTCCGATATCGAGCTGACACTCTGCTGTGCAGGCTATGATGCAAACTGGAATCCTGTAACTCTTCCCGTTGCGAATGCCGAAATCACCGTTGACGGTAAAGCAACAGGTGTGAAAACAGATGCAAACGGCAAGGCAACAATTCAGTTAAGCTCTTCGGGGGAATACCTTATCAGTGCGGCTTCGGATTCCGAAACACTTGTGCCTCCCGTTTGCGTTGCACAGGTAAGCGGCGGACTTTTCGCATCAATTATTTCAGCTGTGATCGCCCTGATAAACACAGTTATCAATTTGTTCCTTTCGCTCGTAAAGTAAACCATGAATAAGACTCATAAACTGCTTTGGGTTATTCTCTCTATAATCGTTGCAGCGGTGAGTATTTTGCCTGCCGCTGCACACGGAGAATATTCAAACGGCATAATCGGATATAATCTGCAAAAGTCATCTTCGCATTCCGTTCAGGAATGGATTGACGGCGATCTGACTGATGATGCGGGGTTGGGCTCCGAGTGGTATATTATTGCTTTGAGCAAGCACGGCGATTATGATTTTTCAAATTACAATAACGCATTAAACAAATATCTTTCAAAAAATGAAGTAGGTTCCGCATCCTCACGTCTTAAATATGCTCTCACATATGTCGCAATCGGTGATAAAACAAACCCGTATATCAACAAAGCTCTCGGTAATTCAGTCGGAGAACAAGGAATAATGAGCCTTGTTTTCGGATTGCATTTGCTCAATAACGGCTGCAGGTGCGATGCTTATTCCGTTAACGGACTAATTGATGAACTGCTTTCTTTGCAGCTTGCAGACGGCGGCTTTTCGGTTATGGGTGAATACGGTGACGTTGATGTGACGGCAATGACTGTTCAGGCGTTGGCGATTCACTATAACAGTAATTCTGCCGTCAAATCCGCTGTTGATGATGCACTCGATTTTCTTTCTGTCCGTCAGCTTGCAGACGGAGGATATTCGGCATACGGAGTTACTAACCCCGAAAGCTCGGCACAGGTTATAATTGCGCTTTCTTCTTTGAAAATTGATGTTTGCAACGATGACAGATTCGTAAAAAACGGCAAAACGGTTTTTGACGGAATGAACAGTTTTCGCTTGGCTGACGGAAGCTTTTGCCACAGAGAAGGCGGTGATTCCGATTCAACGGCAACATCCCAGGTTTTCAGCGCTTTAATTGCCTATGAAAACATGAAAAACTGCAAGTCATCATTCTATATTTTTAATCAGAATAAAAACGATTCCGAAGCAACAACCGATGCAATTATAACTGAAACAGTCGTTTCGCAATCAACGGTAGAAGCCGAAACATCAGTTTTTGTTGAGTACACTTCGGAAAGTGCATGCACAACAATTGTCTCCGAATCCGATGCACAAAAAACGGAAACAGGGGAAACTCGTAAAGACACAATCGGTTCAGCCGGATTGACAGTTATCTTAGTCTGTGCAATTTCAATACTGATGTGTGCCGTGCTTTTTGCAACAAAAAAGCATAAGTTCACAGTGCTTGTTATTGTGGCGGCGGTTGCTGTTATTGCATTGTCTGCAGGAGTATACGGAGATAATGACACCGATACGATCGGCTCTGTTACCATAAGCATAAACTGCGGCGTAATAAAAAATGAAAATAAAAGCTATATTCCCGAAAGCGGTGTCATTCTTGAAGAAACAGAGATTGAAATAGAAACCGGCGACACGGTTTACGATGTTCTTGCCGAAGTCTGTAAAGAAAACGGAATTATTTTTTCTTCAAACATGGGATATATTGAAGGAATAAACAATATTTATGAGATGGATTTCGGTAAATCATCAGGCTGGATATATTTTGTAAACGGAGAATCGCCGTCGATTGGCTGTGGCAATTATGAGCTTTCAGACGGCGATAATATTCAATGGCATTATACTTGCGATATGGGTAAAGACCTTGACATTGTTTTTGAAAAATAATATAATCAGACTACGGTTTGAAACGCTTAGCGGAGTAGATTAAAAGGGAAATCGGGTCAGAATCCCGAGCAACCGCCATTACCGTGTTTATGCTTAGGCATATCAGT
>JAZSCL010000057.1:0-5621 GCA_045602905.1 Acutalibacteraceae bacterium | reverse complement strand
CTCCCCTTGAAAACGAAAGAAACCGCTTCATTTCAACCGCCAGAATCTTCAGCACGATCGGCGGAATCGTTCCCACTCTCCTCGTTCCCGTTCTGCGCAACGGACTCGGAAACACCAAGGGATATTTTGTCAGCGGTCTTATCTTTGCCGTTTTCGGTTCGATGATCTCTCTTCTTGCCTTCTTCGGCACGAAAGAAAGAGTTGTTGAAGAAAAAGAAAAGGTTTCCGCAGGCGAGATCGTTTCGGCTTATATCAAGAACAAGCCCCTGCTTCTCCTTATCGCCGCAAGCATTCTCGGCTCGGCGATGCTCATGGCTCAGACCTCGGGCAGCTATCTCGCAACTTATCTCATCAAGGATTCGGGCGTTATTCCCAAGGGAACCGTTCAGACAGCCATGACGGTTGCGATCGGCGCAGGCATGATGATCGCAATGGTGCTCATGCCCGTTCTTCGCAAAAAGATGTCGCTCAAGGCAATTTACATTTCATCGGCTCTTTTCGGAGCTTTAGTTCACATAGTAATGTATTTTGTCGGCTATACAAACTTCTATCTTTTCCTTGCAGTTCTTGCGGTTGCAGGTCTTCCTCTCGGCATTTTCAACGTTATCACCTATGCAATGGTTGCGGACAGCGTTGACTATCTCGAATGGAAAACGGGCAGACGCTCAGAGGGCGTATGCTTTGCTTCTCAGACCTTCATCAGCAAGCTCACCGCAGGAATTTCAACTCTTATCACAAGCTTCGTTCTTGAAGCAGTTCATTTCGTTCAGCCCGTAAACGATGTTCCCGTTCTCGACCAGCCCGAGCCCGTTTTCAGGGGCATGTTCTTCATGGTCACGATTCTTCCCGCAGTCAGCCTTGCGCTCTGCGCAGTTCCGATGTTCTTCAACGATTTCACGGGCAAGAAAAAGGATGCGATTGTCAAGGAGCTCAATGAACGCAGGGAGGTAAAAAATGGATAACAACATCAACGCTTTCAGCGAGAACGGCGAATTTGACGCCTTTTCCGCAGGAGTTGAGCCCGGCGGACTCAGAAACACGACCCAGATAAAGGTCCTCATAACCTTCATCGTGAACCGCATGAAAGAGGCGGTTAGCGGCGAAATGATGCTTGAGGCGCTTCAGGTTCACGGGCTTGCAAACTATTTTGAAGCAACGCAGGCTCTTGATGAGCTTCTCGCAAACGGCAGTCTTTCCGAATCGGAGGGCAAGCTCTACATCACGCCCAAGGGAAGGCTTGCGGTTGCCGAGCTTTCAGACGATGTTCCCCGCACGGTCAAGGAAACAGCCCTTGCCGACACGATCAATCTCCAGCTCATGGAAAAGCGTGAAGGAGAAAACACCGTTGAGATCGAGCCGTCAGGCAACGGCTTCAATGTAACATTCAAGGTTATGCATAAAGGGAATGTGCTCATGGCGCTGACCGTTTACGCCGCCGACCTCGAGCAGGCTCAGCTTATAAAGCACAATTTCATCAAGGATCCGTCAAGGGTCTATTCGACCGTAATCACATCACTTTTCGTATAAGGAGCAGAAATCATGCTTGAACAACTCAAACAGCAGGTTTACGAGGCAAACCTCAAGCTCGTTGAATATAACCTCGTTCTTTTCACATGGGGCAATGTTTCGGCAATCGACAGAGAAAGCGGTCTTGTTGTCATAAAGCCTTCGGGCGTTGACTATGCAAAGCTCACCGCAGACGACATGGTCGTCATGAACCTCAACGGAGAAAAGGTCGAGGGCAGCCTCAACCCCTCGTCGGACACTCCCACGCATCTTGAACTTTACCGCCGTTTCCCCGAGATCGGAGGCGTTGCTCACACTCACTCCACCTTTGCGGTTTCATTCGCTCAGGCGGCGGCAGATATTCCCGCATACGGAACAACGCATGCCGACTTCGCATACGGCAGCATTCCCTGCACGAGAGATCTTACCAAAGAAGAGATCGAGGGCGAATATGAGCTGAATACGGGCAAGGTTATTGCTGAATGCTTCGAAACAAATAAAATTGATTATAATGCCGTGCCTGCGGTGCTTGTTCATTCTCACGGTCCCTTCACATGGGGCAAGAACGGACTTGAAGCTGCAAAGAATTCGGCTGTGCTTGAAGAGGTTGCCAAAATGGCATACCTGAGCACAACCCTCAATGCAAAACCTGCAAGCGAAGATATCAGAAAAAAGCATTATTTCAGAAAGCACGGTGCAGGAGCATACTACGGTCAGAAATAATTGCTTGACACAAATCCGATATAAGTATAGAATAATAGCAATTAAAGAAAAAAGGTGAGGTATTATGGCTAAATGTCCCAAGTGCGGAGTAAAGCTCCATATATGGAATATCAAAGCGGAATGTCCCGAATGCGGTGTCAACATCGCTAACTATGACTGGGAAAACAGACTTGAGCAGGATTCAATTCAGGCGGAAGCTGCTTTTGCAAAGCTTCATGAAACGCTCAGAAAATTCAAATATTCATTTGTGGGAACAAAGCTGAGAATTGCAAGAATTCCAATCAGCGTTTTGCCTCTTTTTTCATTTCTTCTTCCGCTCGGAACATTGGCGATATCTCTTCCCTTTGTTGAGGATAAGTTCACACTTAACGCAATCGTAATTGTAATGAACATACTCAATTTCGATATCGGCGGCATTTTCAAAGCACCGTCATCCGAAATTATAGGCGATGCATCGCTTATGTTTATGCTTTCGCTTCTTCTTGTTGTTCTGAGTGCACTTTCGCTGCTTGTCAGCCTTGTTTTCCTGCTTCTCAATTTCAAGAAGTTTAACAGCAAAGGTCTTTTTATGACAAACCTTATTGCAAGCATTATGATGTTTGCGAGTGCATTCTGCTTCAATAATTTCTCATCGATGATTGAAGCAAGCACGCTTTCCGACGCAATTAATTGCGGACCTTCATGGGGAGTGTTTGTGAGCGGTGCGCTTTTCCTTGCATCGTCAATAACAAATCTCATCGTTTCTCTTCAGCCTGTTAACATTCCTCCTGAGGAAACGGAGGAGAAGTCAGAAGAGGAAAAAGAGACCGCAAACGTATAAAAATGAAACCGTACATCTCGCTGAAAGTGAAATGTACGGTTATTTTTATCTGAATTCTATTCCCGAGAGAGTTCGGATTTCTTTCATAAGCCTGCTGACCTGTAAAGCTCTTTCACTTGTCACGGCATAGTGCGGGTCATCGGGATCGGCAATGAAATGTTCAAATCCGAGAGCCTCATAACCCATGAGCTTTTCTTTTTCAACATCGCCGATAATCTCTTGTGTATCACCGTTTTTGAGTATCAGCTTCATGTTGGTGAGTTTTGAGATTGATCCGATGGTGATTGTACCTTCGTCACCGAAAATCTGTGAGCCGAGTCTGTCCTGACCGAGCTTGGAGTATGTAAAGTTAATTAACTTGTCAGTATAGAGCAATGCTGCATTTCCGCTGCCGTCTGCACCGCTTTCCATAAAGTGGGCGCAGGCGGTTGTTTTTTGCGGCAGACCGAATAAATCAATGGCAGGATAAACGCAGTAGATACCCAAATCCATAAGGCAGCCCGTTGCAAGGGCAGGGTTAAAGATGTTGGGAAGCTCGCCTCTGACATATGCGGGATATTTTGAAGAAAGCTGCGAAAAATCAAAATGCACGCTTGTTATTCTGCCGATTTTTCCGATTGCATCTTTCAGCAATTCTCTTGCAGGGTTAAACATATACATTATGGCTTCAACATATATAAGACCATTGTGCTTTGCAAGAGCCTGCAATTCCGAAAGCTCTTCGGGTTCAACCGTTATGGGTTTTTCGCAGATAACGTGTTTACCGCTTTGAAGCATCAGCTTTGACTGTTCATAGTGCAGGCGGTTGGGGCTTGCAATATAAACAGCCTCAAAATCACCGTTTGCAAATTCGTTTATATCGGTATAAACGAGAGGAATGTTGTTATCCGATGCGAACTTGCTGCCTCTTTCCTCTGTTCTTGAATAAACGGCAGTGAAGTCCGCATCAGTGAGCATTCTTGCACCGTCGATGAAGGATTTCGCAATCCAACCCGTGCCGATAACGCCGTATTTCATATCAAAGCTCCTTGCCCATAACTGTTCCGCCCTTGAGGACCCGGATTTCCTTGAACCCGTTCTTCTTATAGAAGTTTCTGCCTCTTGTGTTGCTTGTGCCAACGATAAGCATAATCGATTTGCAGCCCATATCGTTTTTCATATGGTCTGTGAGGGTTGAAATCATGCGTGATCCGTTGCCGTTGCCTCTGAAGGGTTCATTGATATCGATGTGAAGATGTGCGGGATATTTGAGAGAATAAATTCCGTGACCGATGATTTCGCCAACGGCGTCCTTATAATACTCCTTGCCGAGCTTTTTGACTTTGGCAAGATACGGCTTGATTTTTTTGATATAAGTCCAAAAATTTGTTGCGCCGAAAACATAGCCCTGTGCTCTGTCGTTTTTATCAACAAGAACGAAAGCGTTTTCAGGTTCCTGCTCGCAATAGTAATCGCAGAATGTGAAAAGAATGAAATCGTGCATATCGGGATTTGTTTTTGCTTCTTCGGGAGCGGTGTTTATGCAAACCTGACGCACATCCTCAAAATATTTGGGCTCATACGGTTTAACAGTAACCATTTTTATTCTCCTAACTCAACATTAAAGGTTTTTTCGCCGCTGAAGGGTGTTGACTGACCGCCGAATTCGAAAATCGCTTCGATTCTCGGGTCTGCAAAAACTTTGATTTCCGCATTCTTACCGTTCTTTTCGTATTCAACGGAAATAACGCCTTTTTCTGTTGTGATGTGACCTTTTGCCTTGTTCATGCCGTTAACAAAGCAAGGCGAAACAATAACTTTTTCGTAAGCTGCACCGCCTTCGGGCTGACGGATACCGAGAAGATACATGAACAGATATTTTGTGACTGCGCCGAACATGGGATGATTTCTTGAATCCTGACCAAGCCAGTTTTCCCAGATTGTTGTTGCGCCGTGGCGTGCCATATAGTCAAATGAAATTTCTTTTTCGTTTGAGAGAAGGTCAAATGCAAGCTGTGCTTCGCCGATTCCAAAAAGGTATCCGATAAGAGCTTCGGTTGCGATGATACCTGTGTCGAACATACCGAGTTCGTTATATTTGTTGATGATATTTTTCTTTGTCTGTTCATCGCCGAGACCGATTCTTAATGCAAGGCAGTTTGCACCCTGAACATCGCCGATGAAGTTATGGTTTCCTGTGCTGAAATATGCAATGTTGATTGCTTTTTTTACTCTTTCTATTCTTTCGGGAAGATGGGCGGCCTCGCTCTGTCTGCCAAGGATTTCCGCAGCCTCGATAACCTGATTCATAAATGTAACGTAGAGGCAGGTGTTGACATAGGATTCGGGAATCTTTATGCCGTTGTCGGGAGGAGGACACCAGTCGCCGAGACACCAGCCGTCTTTTTCCTCACGCCAGACAAGTCCGTTATCGCTGCGGCTTTCAAGATAGTCGAGGAAATGAAGCATTTTCGGGAAGAATTCATTAAGCAAATCCTTGTCGCCGTACATCTTGTAGAATTTATATGGTACTTCAACAATCGCACCGCCCCAACCGGAGGGTCCGCCGCCGCCGCCCATAAGGGGAGCAGTA
>JAZSCL010000056.1:0-7195 GCA_045602905.1 Acutalibacteraceae bacterium | reverse complement strand
TATTTAAAAGCACAAATCTACAAAAAACACGCCCTTATTTTGTGCAAGAAAAAATAGCACCGTTTCCATCTATCGAAGTCCTTTTTTACGACATATTTTTTAAAAATCAAAACCATTTATATATATTTTTCAATAACCTTTAGCAATTCTTCTTTAATTAAACAATGCCCGGCAGAGGTGGGATGAATACCGTCAACACTCCAGTATGAAATATTACCGTCACTTGATAATTCATCAAATTTATCCTGAAGCGGTACAAAATCAAAACCATATTTTTCTGCAACTCGCCTTGATATTTCAGCCATTTTTCTTACTTCAGAATTGAATTCGGTCCATAATTTTTCAGTGGCAGTTCCTTTCAGAACGAACGGTTCTAAAATTATAATTTTAATTTCAGGCAAGCTTTCTTTGATTTCTTCAATAAGCATATCATAAATCATTCTGAATTTTTTCGGACTGACTCCGCAATTCATAGTAAGTTCGTGTGAAACATCGTTGACACCTATAAGGATTGACATACCATCGGGTTTCAAATTTATTATGTCTTCTTTGATTCGTGCATAAACATCGGTGATTCTGTCTCCGCTATTACCGCGATTGATGAATTTGATTTTTCCTTTATTCATTTCTTCAATTTCAGAAGCAAGAAGGAAGGCGTATCCGCATCCCAAGCCGGAATTAACAAGTTCTTCATCATCTCTGTTTGCATCCGTTATTGAATCTCCCTGAAATAAAAATGTTTTCATATAAGTAACACTCCCTCATCAAACTAAGGCTCAAAAAAATTTCATAATCTGCACGAAAATTAATTTGTTTTCCTGCAATCTTACTACCTTTATAATAAATTTTGTATGCTTTATGATAACACCCGCAATATTCTTTGTCAACAACACAACCGGATTGGATAATAACAAAAAAGCAACAGTTTTGCTGTTGCTCCTGTATAAACATAAATGTTTTAATTTGTAACAGGACGTACATTTGCACCTGCTTTTGTTGCATCAGCGCTAAAAAGATTTCTGATTTAACGGGCTTTATAAGCGATCCGTTACCATAAATTCCGACAGTAGTTTTTCTTGATGAAATTCTTGAACAAATCTGAAAATTATGATAAGATGCTAATATCAACATAAAAAGCGAGGTCGAATTTATATGAGCATATTTTTTTCAAGAATTATTGCTATTTTTACATCTGCAATAACCATGTTAACGCTAATATTTTTCCCTCCGGAAAGTATTACTCCCGAATTTCCCGAACCTTCGGAACAGGTTAAAGCCGTTTTTGATGAAGGCGAATTCGTTATGGGTGAATACGACCTTGTTGTTGCACCTGATGGCGATAACAGCAACGAAGGTACCCTTGAAGCTCCGCTGAAAACTTTTGAAGGAGCAAAAGAACTTCTCAAAAATATTGACTCAGATGAAGCGGTCACCGTCTGGTTCAGAGAAGGTTCATATTTTATTGAGGATGCAGTTGAATTTACATCGGCAGATAAATATAATGTTCTTTACCGTTCATATCCCGATGAAGAAGTTTCGTTTACGGGAGCAAAGGAGATCTCGGGCTGGAGAGAAACCAAAATAAATGGTGTTAAGGCTTTTGTGACCGATGTGCCTGTTGAAAGCGAAGAAGATTATTTCCATTCACTTTTCAAGGGTAACAAAAGGCTTGCCCGCCCTTGTTATCCCAAGGAAGGATTGTTTCAGGTTGCCGATCCCAAAACAGATGAGGCCATGGTTCCGGAAAAAGAAGAACAGTTTTTCACAAAATCCGCTGTATTCTATGCAAATCCCGGTGATGTTCTTAACTTTGCAAATGTCAGTGATGTTTCCGTAAGAATTATGCATTTCTGGTGTGATGAGCTTCTGCCCCTCAATTCGGTCAATGCCAAAACAGGAAGAGTCGAAACAAGAAAGCCCACTGCAATGACGGTCAGAGTTGAAGATAACTATGTTTTTGAAAATGTAAAAGAAGCTCTTTCGCTTCCCGGTGAATGGTATCTTGACCGGGCGGAAGAAAAGCTTTACTATATCCCCGAAGAGGGAGACACCGTCGAAAACACCGTTCTTTACGCAGGCGTTACAGAAAATCTTATGAACATTGACGGTGCGAAAGACATTTCGTTCCAGGGTATTAACTTTGAAGAGACTGACTGGGATTATGTAGGAAAAAACGGTTCATTTTCAAGTAAGGTTTTTGATGAATCTCATCCTTTGTATAAAAATATAGAATACGGTTCAACACACCCTCAGGCAGCGTTCGAAACTCCTGCAGCAATCAATATCACAGCTTCATCCGAAATCAACTTTACTGATTTCCGTTTTGAAAATATTTCATACACCGCCGTGAAATTTGACAAAGCTGCGGCTGACTGCAAAATAACAAGCTGTGTCTTCAACGGAATCGGTGCAAATGCGGTGTTTATCCACGGCGATTTTGTTGTTCCTGCATCAACACGCAATATTGATGTTGTAGACTGCCACATCAGCAGTTACGGCAGAATTTTCAACAATGCTATCGGCATTCTTTTGACACATGCAATCGACTGCGACCTTACAAACAATGAAATCCATGACGGCTGGTACACAGGAATTTCCGTTGGATGGAACTGGGGTTATTCGGATAACCCAACCAACAACATAAAAATATGCGATAATCTTATTTATGATATCGGCAACGGATGGCTTTCCGATATGGGTGCAATCTACACTCTCGGAATTCAGCCAGATACCGTGATTTCAGGCAATGTGATTTATAACGTCGGCTGTGATGAGGGCAGATACGGCTACGGCGGCTGGGGCATTTATCTTGATGAAGGTTCAAGCGGTATGCTCGTTGAAAACAACCTTGTTTATGACTGCTCATCACAGACCTTCCATCAGCACTACGGCAAAGACAACATTGTAAGAAACAATATCTTTGCTTTCGGCGGTGACGGTGCATTCAGAATCACAAGAAACGAGGACCATAATTCGCTTACTCTTTCCAACAATATTCTTGTTACCGATGATGCAACAATGTATGCTCTTACAACTGACCCCAACTGGTTTGTTGATGATAGCAATACCTATTGGGATTACACGCACGGTGGCAATGTTTATTCGGGTGATTCGATGAGCTTCTTTGAAAGAAAATCAATTGTTATAATGACAACACGCGGATATTATAACAATGCGCTTTTCGCAGATCCATTGTTCAGAGATCCCGAAAACCGTGATTTTACTCTCGCGCTAAACAGCCCTGCACTTGAAACGGGTTTTGTTCCGTTTGAATATAACGCAGGCACAAAAACACTATTTGAATAATCAAAAACTACGGGCAGTGTCGGATAATGACACTGCCCGTAAAGTTTATTTATTTTTTGGATATACTATAAATATGAAATTTAGGTTTAAAAAATCCACGTTTGTCGCGTTAATTATATTGCGCATATTCTCATATTTCCACAGTTATATCCAAGCCAAATGCTTTACTGCATAATGCAAAAATGAAGTTGACTGAAATGCCTTGCAAAACACTAAGCCTTTATTAGCTATTATTTATTGCTTTCCAAAGCCCCATGGGTATTAAAGTAATAGTGAAGAAGTAATAAGTAAGAAGTTTCCCCAAGAACTTTCGTCCTTGGGGATTGGGCAGCAAGTCCCATTTTAGAACCATCATCAACAACACAATAAATTAGATTTTTAATCTTTCATAGTGGCTTCCAAATCCGATGGTTGCTTTTCTTCTTTCACCATAGATATAAGTTTTACGATATTAAATATTTGATAAGGGATATATGACAAAACCCCCATATATACACAAACTGCAAAAGTAATAGGCCACAAAACAGATGCAACTATTTTAAACTTTAATCCACATTTTTTAAAGAATCCAACAGAAAGAATAATAGTTGAAATCGCCGCACTAAATCCAAAACCACCCAAACACCCGAAAAGCAAGAAAGATTGCAATTTGCTTTCGTTAATAAGCGGTTCTATACTTCCAACTAATCCATAAATGACAAACCCTGTCACCACTACGCTTAAAGTACAAACTAAATATTCTATCCTATTTTTCTTAGTCATTAACTTTCACCGTTATCAAATTATTGTTTATCAAGATGATTATATCACAAATAAAATAAACTTACAATCGGGTGCAAGGGAAGAAAGCAAGTCTCATTTTAGAACCATCAAAACTTTTGATTATATTATCGGTATTTCTGTTATTCTTAATTTAGAACAACCATAAGGATAAAGAGTAATTTCTTCTTCGTCAGAAACGGCATCTAATGATTCGGGTACTCTTGCGCAAACATTTTCATAACCGTCTTCAAGACCCCAATTAATTTTTCTGGCTTTAGCTTTAATTACCACCGGCGGTTCATCACTCGAAAACGGAATATTAGAAATATTGTTTCTGAAAACAGTAAAAATATTACCGGTTAATGCATAATTCCAATCAGAAAGCGGTAACAACTCGTAATCACAGTACGGATACTTTCTTTCAACACCGTCTCTTGTAAATTCATACATTTTCTTTTCAAATTTGATGGGTATCGAAAAAACCAAAGAGCCACATTTGATTGTATTAAGGCCACTTGTTCTTTCTTCTAAGTAAGGTACTGTATCAAAAGTGATAATTATCTCTTTATTTTCATTAGCTTTAATTGCAAAATTCAAGTTTTTATCTGTAACAGACTTATTATTTACTTTAACATTTTCAGCAAAAGAAGGTATACGGATTTTAAATATAAAATCACTTTTTGAATTTATTGTGTATTTAAATGAATTTACAAACGGATAAACAGTTTCCAGAACAATATGCTTATCCTCGGTTTTTAATTCTGACGGCAACGGTATTGCGCTTATTACTTCGTTATTGTCAAACATAAATGCCGAAAGAGCAAGTTTTGGGAAACCTTGGTTAAAGTTTGCCGTACAGCAACCAAAGTTCGGCTCAAGTCCAAACAAATGAGCTTCGCTGCTGTTCGTTCTGAAAAGAGATTTACCGGGAAATTTTTCACAAGCAATCTGGTTACTCATTTGTACATATTGATGAGTCCACATGTCATCGCTTACAGTTGCAGGCAATGCATTGAAAGCTACAACCTCTAACCGTTCAGCCCACTTATTATCGCCTGTAAAAGCAAACAAAAGCTCGTAAGAGTACATTTCCTCAACAACAGAGCAAAGTTCGGTTCCTTGAATTGCGCTAAGCCCCGAAAGGCACTCGTCACCGGTAAATGTTTCAACCGGTGTTCCGTTATATTCCTTTAATATTTTATACAGATATTCCGCATTATCAGTGTAATCAGCATCGAAAAGCTCACAATATAGAGCTTCATATTTCAACATCATCATAAGATTTACAATATGTGTTTCAAATCTCCAACGATTTAACGGTCTTTTCCATAATTCTATAAAATCATTATAATCCGCACCTTGATTTTTTAAAATTTTCGCAAGCTCCAGAAGCCATGATTCATTGCATCTTTTATAAATAAAATTAATTGCGATTAAGCCTTCATACCAACGGAATTTCCCCCAATTAAAAAGTCTGATTTCCCCTTTCATCAATAAATCATAATAGTTTTTCAGAACATTATAAATAACATCGGGTATTCTGTCATCTTTAGAACATTCATAATAAACTGTAAGAACCTTTGAAATCAAAAGAACTGCCCATGTATCATATTCTTCCCTTTCGGAATCTTCACACGGGCAAATCCAACCGTCTGATTTTTGAAAAGATACTATTGAGTCAATATATTTTTTGGCCCTTTCAATCATATCTTTGTTTTCTAAAAGGTATGCCAGAGGAATAAAACCATCCAACCAATACGGCACTCTTTCCCATCCCTCTTTGGAACCGCCAATCCAAGCACTTTCCTTTATATCAGGCCAGATTTTATCAAGGTTACCGCTTAACCCTGCAGCCTGTATTTCTAATTGTTTTTTTAACCAACCCTTTGGTTTGATTTCGTTTGTTGTAAACAAATTCCATTTTCTCATATCAACACCACCGAAAATTATTCACCTTTATAATATCACACAAAAAATATGACGTAAATAAAGAATATCATATTTTATATTGACAATATCACACACTATTAATATAATTCAGGTTGGTGATTAAAATGTCAGGAATTGATTTGGATAAGCCTATAAACTACAAACATTCATCATTACGCTTTTTTAAAGAAGGAGAACGGCATGTTTCGCGCATTTGTAACGACGATGTTCTGCTGTTAGTTTTTGATGGTATTCTGAATTTTCAGGAAGATGGTAAATCATATAGTATTAAAGCCGGTGAATATCATATTCAAAAACATAATTCCAAACAAACGGGTGAGAAACCAAGCGAAAAACCGAGTTATTTTTACGCACATTTTATTGCAGAGTGGGATAATTCAAATTACACTCTTTTATCTGATGGTAAATTCGATTATTCTAAATGCAAATCATTAATTGATGAACTTGATTTTTTATCACATTCTTCTGCACCTTATATAATACAAACTGCAAAGTTTTATGAATTATTATCAACACTTTTCAAACCCACGGCTGTAAACACACTTGCACAAGAAATTGCCGATTACATTACTAAAAAAAGCACAGGAAATTTTTCAATTCAAGATTTATGTGATGAGTTTCATTTTAGTAAAAATCATATAATCAACAAATTTAAAAAAGAATTCGGTGTTACTCCAATAACATATTTAAATAAGGTTAAGATTAAAAAGGCCGAGTATTTAATGGAGGTTACATCTGATTCTCTTGATAAAATCGCATTAGAATGCGGTTATAATAATTATTCTAATTTTTATAACCAATTCTGCAAACATAATAACATTTCACCTGAACGTTGGCGAGAAACTAAACGTCATATTTAATACAGACATCAGATATGCTGCGTTGCTTAACCATTACTTTAAATAACGATTATGTAAGAGCTGATTGATATGTTAATCAGAGATTTTTGGGCAAAAAAAGCAGAAAACCCTTGATCTCTCAAGGGTTTTCTGGGAAGTGATTTGAAAAAATCTTATTCATTTAATAGTATTAAAGATAATTAACAGTCAAGATCACGATGCTCGTGACAATCATAACAACACCGACCACACGGTTTAAAGTTTTTGGGTTAGATTTATTAGCAATTTTAGATGCAATTCTTGCCCAAAGCAAAGTAAATATTACGCACAGCACAAGG
>JAZSCL010000055.1:0-2228 GCA_045602905.1 Acutalibacteraceae bacterium | reverse complement strand
CTGATGAGGCTAAGATAAGAGATAATATTGAATAAATAATAGATAGTAGTGAACGAAGAAAACCGTGCGCTGTTTGTATTATTATCTATTCTTTATTATCTCTTTTTTATTATCAAAAACATAATATCAACCAACAATGATGGTAATAATCCAAATGATATCTTTGATTTCTGTACTTTATTTTATATAATGTAATCAGCAAATGAAAACGAAAAATAAACCTGAATCAAAAGTGCAGAAAGGGGAAAATATGAACGCGAAATTCAATATAGGTGAACGAATTGCCTACTACAGAAGATTGAATGCAATGACACAGGAAGATCTTGCCCAGAGGTTGAATATTTCCACCCAAGCTGTTTCAAAATGGGAACAAAAAATCACCTCTCCTGACATTACGCTTTTACCTGAACTTGCACGCATATTTAATATAAGTATAGACGAATTGTTCGGAATGAAAGTTGATACGGAACCTGTGTTTAATCTTGTCGATAATGTACCTTGGGATGATGACAGACAAATCCGAATAGCTGTTTATCACGGAAAAAAACTTATGCAACAATCGGCATATGAACTTCAAAGCGGAACAAACGAAATAAATATTCATTTTGATTACGGGGATATTTATAAAATAAACGGTATTTGTAAATTGCGTATATAAAACTTTAACAAGACGGTATTCTTAATCAGATGCCGTCTTGCTTTTATTATAATGATATAGTATAATTTATTCAGCGTTATGTTTTACGGAGGCTGTTATGAAAAAACAAAACAATCTTGTTAATCTTGCACTTTCGGCAATGTTTCTTGCTTTCGCGTTTGTTATGCCGTTTCTGACAGGACAGATTCAGCAGATAGGCAATATGCTTTGCCCTATGCATATTCCCGTTATCCTCTGCGGATTTATATGCGGAGGACCATGGGGACTTCTTGTCGGATTTATTGCACCGCTACTCCGCTCTTTGATATTGGGTATGCCTCCTATGTATCCCGTTGCTTTTGCTATGGCGATTGAGCTTGCGGTTTACGGTCTTATGAGCGGAATTCTTTACCGCATATTCCCGAAAAAAAACGGGTACATATATTGCTCTTTGATTATTTCAATGCTTGTCGGCAGGCTCGCTTGGGGTGCTGTGCAGTTTATCTGTATGGGATTTGATGCTTCAAAATTCGGATTTGCCGCTTTCTGGGCAGGTGCGGTAACAAACGCAGTTCCCGGAATCATTCTTCAGATTCTGCTGATTCCCGTTGTTATTATGATTCTTGAAAAAACAAAAATCATCGGTAAAAAGATGTAACCGATATTTTGAAAGGATAACCTTATGAAAAATAAATCAACACTGGTTTTTACCGGAGATATAGGTTTTGACAGATATATGTACGGTCAGTGGAATGATGAGGAGCTTATTTCCGATGAAATTCTTGAATTCCTTGGCAGTGCAGACCACGTTGTTGCAAATGTTGAGGGTCCGGTTGCACCCGTTGAGCAGAATACAACAAAAGACGGTGTTCAACAGCTTCTTCATACAATAGACCCCGAAGCCGTGAAGGTTCTGAAAAAAATGAATGCGGATATATGGAATATCTGCAACAATCACATAATGGATGCAGGAGAATACGGAATCAGAAGCACTCTTGAAATTGCAGAGGAAAACGGAGTAAAAACAATCGGTGCTGGTATGGATATCCGTGAAGCAAGAAAACCGGTTATTCTCAACGAAGCGGGCGGAATAGGCATGTTTGGGGTCGGATATCAGCGGGCCTGCAGAAAAGCCGACGAAAACAAGGCAGGATGCTACAGTTGGAGCGACCTTGATGAGATTCAGAACACTATAAATGAAATAAAAAAGACCTGCCGATGGTGTATAGTTGTTGCCCATGCAGGTGAGGAGTTCACTCCGCTTCCGTCACCCTATACAAGAGATAGATACCGTAAGTATCTCGAAATGGGTGCGGATATGGTTATCGGTCATCATCCTCATGTGCCGATGAATTATGAAACGGTAGGGGATAAGATTATTTTCTATTCTCTCGGCAACTTTATTTTTGATACGGATTATCAGCGTTCGCAGTTCAATACAGAATTCGGATTGCTTGTCAAAATCAATTTTACCGAAACGGAATTTACATGGGAACCCATGGGACTCGAAATTCTCAGAGGACCCGAACACATAGTCAAAGCGGAGCTTCCGAGGATTTTTGTTGATGTTCAGGAGGAGGAATTCAATCTT
>JAZSCL010000054.1:0-16627 GCA_045602905.1 Acutalibacteraceae bacterium | reverse complement strand
AGCCTGGCTCATTCCCATTGCAGCCATAACGGTTTTGTTGCGGAGTTCAACCTTTCCTATGTATCCTGGAGATAAAAGATTGGGATATTTTGCGTTCATATTAAAACCTCCGAATAATATCATTTTAGAAATTATATCATATACACTGTTGTATTACAACATCAGACAGAATAATTATACATTTAAAGAGAATATTGAACATATTTAAAGTATTGTTTTGCAATAGCTGATTTCAACTTGTTCTGCTTCATTGTAGTCGTTTTGCAAGAACACCACTTCAAGCTGTTTTTCAGTAATGAAAGGATTCTTATTTTATCGGCGGTCATCATTCCTCGGTTAAGCACCTTTTCGTGGGTTAAATAAATAGGAGTCCGTTTTTTCTGAATCAAGTTACCGCGTTATTTTTGTTGCAAAGTTTGCGGAGAATAATCCATCAACCATTCTTTTGATATTGGATTAAATAAGTTTTCAGATTATATGAACAACATACTCGTTGTATTTCGAAAAATATAACTATAGACTATAATCAGAACAATTTTTCGGGTTGTGTTTTGTTGTGATTATGATATAATTTGATTAATAAATAATATTTAAGAAGGTAAATATATGAAAAAACACGAATCTTTGCAAATCCTTTTTATCAGACATGCCGAAACTGATTATAATGACATCGGTGACCGAGATCCGAGCGACGGAGAACTTACCATAAACGGTGAACAGCAATGTATTGATTTAGGTGAAAAGCTTAAAGATTTGCCGATTGATGCATATATTACAAGCTCTCTGTTACGTAGTTTTAAAACTGCTGTCGGAGTTTGCGGCGCAAAAGCCGATAATCCTTTGCTGGAAATTTGTCCTGCGCTTGTGGAATGCGGATGTACCCCCGGATATTTCGGATGCAGCGAAGAGTATCTTCAGAAATATTATAAAAATACAAAAATGTGCGAAAAGCTTTTCGACACTGAAAACTATGAGTTCGGATGTGAAGCGTTCGAGGATAATGTATGTCGTGCTGAAAAGGTGATTTCTTTCATCAAAAAAAGGTTTACATACGGCGAGCGTGTTGCCGTTTTCAGCCACCACGGATTTCTTGAATATCTTATCCCTACAGCTTTAGGCGTAAAGCCGCATATATTCAGATTTTCTCTTGATAATGTTTCTGTCACTGTTGTTGAATTCTTCCGTGACGGAAATACAGTTCTGCGCTGTGTCAACAAATAGAACAACTAAATCCGGATTTGCTGATGCGTATACCCCGGCCATAACGAAGCGAAGGTTGTTCTTGTTGAATAAAGCGGCGATGCAGGTTGAATTTCGACTTCACGACTTATGAGCCGCTTCATCCCAACGACCGGTTCCGCTGCATTTTTTAGATTACAAAGCTGCACAGATTCCGTACAGCAGAAATCACCGATATTCTGTCTGTTGATATTGAACTTTTCGGTGCAATATTTATCAAGAAAAATTAACAATTTATTATACTTTAGAATCATACAAAAAAGATGCAGTTACACTTATATTTTAAATATTTCTTTACAATGATATTGAAACACTTTTATTCAGATGCTATAATATATCAAAAATTTTTTAGGTTGTGAAAAATATGTCAACAAAACTTTGGTATGATGAATTTATTAATGATTGGATGTGGGCGTTGCCTTTGGGTAACGGAAGAATCGGTGCCATGCAATACGGTAACCCACACTGTGAACAGATTGAAATAAACGAAGAATCTCTCTGGTGTGGCAGGCAGATTCGGGAGAAATATCACGCTTCACCCGAAGCTCTCACGGAAATACGTCGCCTTGTCAGTGAAGAAAAGCTTAAAGAAGCAGCTCAGCTTGCCCGTGAAACATTCTTATCGGATCCGCCCGTTGTCCGCTCCTATGAAAGTTTTGGAGAGATTTTCATTGATTTTTTTGATAAATCTCCCGTTTCAAATTACCGTAAGGAATTGGAGTTGAGTGAGGCTTTTGCCCGCATATTCTGGACAAAGAGTAAAATAAATTATAAAAGCGAATGCTTTATCAGCGAGGATTTTGACGGATTTGTTTATAAGGTTGAAACTGACGGTAAACCTTTTTCTTGTAATGTGAGCATAAAAAGAAAGCAGGATGCTTACAGCTCCTGCGTTAATCCTGACACAATTATTATGAACGGCAGAATTACATACAGCACCCATCACTATTACGGTGAAGGAGGCGAAGGTATGTCATTCGGCGCAAAGCTTTGCATTAAAACAGACGGTGAATTGAATCCAGACCACAGCACAATAACCGTTGCAGATGCAACCTATGTTATTGTTTATGCCGCTTTTGAAACAAATTATAATGTTAATAAATATGATATTGACGAAACAATTGATTTCAAAAACAAGTTAAACAAAACTATCGAAAGCCTGATAAAAACTGATTACGAAAAAATTAAAGATAACCACATTTTAACCCATAAAAAATGGTTCGGAAATGTTCAGCTTGAATTAGATAAAACAGAAATCAGTAAATTACCCACAAACAAAAGACTCAAAGAACTCAAATGGGATGAATACGATCCCGACTTATTTGCTCTTTACTATAATTTCGGAAGATATCTTTTAATCGAAAGCTCAGGCAAAAATGCAAGGCTACCCGCTAACCTTCAGGGTATTTGGTGCCATGATTTCAATCCGCCTTGGGGAAGCGATTTCCACACAAACATAAATCTTCAGATGAACTACTGGCCCGCTGAAAGTGCCAATCTTTCAAAAACTTCTGCGCCTTTCATCCATTTTATGAAAATGGTCAGTTCTTTCGGTTCGGAAACTGCAAAGGAGCTTTTCGGAGCAAGAGGTTGGGTTATTAACCACACTACCGACGCATTCGGAAGAACAGGTGTTCACGACAGCGTTGACTGTGGATTTTTCCCTATGGCAGGACCGTGGCTCTGTCTCAATCTCTGGGAGCATTATGAATACACCGGCAGTATAGAATATCTTGAAGAGATTTATCCGATTTTAAAAGGAGCTTGCGAGTTTGTTCAGGACTATTTAACGGAAAACAAGAAGGGTCAGCTTATCACTTCACCATCAAACTCTCCAGAAAATGAATTTTATTATATCGATTCTAACGGTGAAAAACAGGAGAGTATGTTTACTGAGGGCGCAACAATAGATTTCCAGATTATTTATGCTCTCTTCACCCGTACCGCTCATGCTTGCAATATCCTTAACAAAGACGAAGATTTTTCAAAAGCTCTTTTTGTAGTTCTGGAAAAGCTTCCACCGATGGAAATAAGCGAGCGTTACGGAACAATATGCGAATGGATTCGTGACTATGAGGAAACCGATCCTGGACACCGCCACATCTCCCATCTTTTCGGACTTTTCCCGGGTGATCAAATCAATGAAAGCAACCCTGAAATCTATGAAGCGGCAAAAAGAACAATTGCCCGCCGAATTGAAAACGGCGGCGGTTCAACAGGTTGGTCAAGAGCCTGGACAATTTGCTTTTATACACGTCTTAAAGACGGTGAAAATGCTTATAAACACCTTAAATACTTACTTGAAAAATGTACTGCAAATAACCTTTTTGACATTCATCCTCCGTTCCAGATTGACGGAAATTTCGGCGGAGTTGCCGCTATTACGGAAATGCTTCTTCAAAGCCATCTCGGTTCTCCCTGCAACAGAGTAACAGAGCTCTTACCTGCATTGCCCAATGACTGGAACAAGGGTTCGGTTAAGGGCATAAAGGCAAGAGGAAATCTGACATTTGATATTTCATGGGAGAATTCAGTTCTTAAAAATGCTGCGGTAACCGCAGAAATTGATTGCACTTTAAGAATTAAATTAAATGATAAAACTGAAAACCTTAAAGCAAATAAGTTTTATACTATTGAAGACAACTGCCTGAAAACAGAACTGTCCGCAGGAGAAACCATAGAACTCAGCAACTCTTTATAAGACCATATCAGAAAGGAATTTTGATGGGTGATTTTATGAGTAAAATAAAATATGTTGATACAATGATCGGTACCGTTGCGGACGGTCAGGCGGAAAGTTATCACGGTGGCGGTAAAACATATCCCGGAGCTGCTGTTCCGGGCGGTATGGTGCAGCTTTCACCGGATACGGTAACGGGTGGCGACAACGGTAATGGCTACAATTATTGCGATAATACGATAGAAGGTTTCAGCTTCAACCATATGAGTGGTATAGGCTGGTACGGTGATTTGGGAAATATTCAGATTATGCCTGTTACGAGCGAAACGGAATTAAGAAGCGGCAGTAACAGTCATGTAGAATTTAAAAAGGGTAAAAATGGCTGGAAATCTGAATTTTCTCATGAAAGCGAAAAAACGGAAGCGGGCTATTATTCCGTAAAATTAGACCGATATAATATTTTAGCGGAAGCTACGGCAAATGTTCACAGCGGCATATTAAGATTTACATATCCGCAAAATGAAAATGCGAAAATAATAATGAATTTTTCTCGCAGAATCGGTGGCAAAGCTGATTTTGAAGAAATCAGAATTGTTAACGAAAATACTGTTGAAGGTAAAATTATATGCACACCGAAGGGCGGTGGGTTCGGCCACGGTCACGCAGGAATTTCTTACGATTTGTATTTTATATGCCAGTTTTCCGAAACGCCTGTAAAAATGCAATTCTTTTCAAATGAAGAAATTCAGAGTGAAAGTATAAAAGAGTTTTGCCACGAAGATGTCGGACTGCTTTTGGAATTTGATAAAAATATCACAGGTTCACTAAAAATAAAATGCGGTATTTCCTACACAAGTCTCGCCGGTGCACGAATGAATTTAAAGGCTGAAATATCGGACTTTGATTTTGATGCTCAAAGAAAAAATGCTCAATTATTATGGGAACAAGCTTTCAGTGTTGCAGATGTCGAAGGCAGTAACGAAACAGATTTAAAACTTTTTTATACCTGCCTTTATCATACACTTTTAGATCCCAGAGTTTCTGCAGATATTGACGGCAGCTTTTCGTTGAACGGAAAAACCATGAAAGATGACAGTTACACCCACCGCACGGTATTCAGCGGTTGGGATGTTTACAGAAGTGAATTCCCGCTTCTTGCAATTATCCGTCCGGATATTGTTAATGATGAGGTCAATTCACTTTTAAAAATTGCGGAGACCAAAAATACATCTTTTCCGCAATGGGAACTTTTGGGTATTGATACGCACTCAATGGTCGGAGACCCGGGACTTCTTGTTGTTGCTGACTCATACCTTAAAAACATCAGAAATTATGATACGGAAAAAGCATACAAAATAGGTCTTGCTTCAAGCAAATGTGAAAAAGAATTATTCAATAAGCCGTTTAAATCTGTAAGACCCGATTGCGAGCAGTATCTGAATGATGCTTTTGTTCCCGAAAAACTGAGTGATACTTTAGAATTCTTACTTGCAGATTATACAATGTACCTTTTCGCAAAAGAAAAAGGCGACAAAGAAAACGAAGAATTCTTTTTTAATCGTACAAAAAAATATATCGAAAATTACAATGAAAAGCTTGGCTTTTTAGCACCACGGAAAAAGAACGGTAAATTTGTAAAAGAAGAAAATGAATATGATGACGACGGATGTGTTGAAAGTAATATTTTTCAACAGTCGTGGTTTGTTCCTTACGATGTAATCGGTTTAAGTAAACTCTTTGGCGAAGAAAGAACAATTGAGCTTTTGGAAAGATTTTTTGAAAATGCTGATTTTTCCAAACTTTGGAACGAAGATTATAACCATTCAAACGAGCCGTGTCATAATATTACCCATTATTTTAACATTTTGGGTCTTGCTCACCGAACACAATACTGGACTCGTAAAGTTCAGAAGGAAGCTTACAGAACTGGTGCATACGGTTTTTGCGGCAATGAAGATGTTGGTCAGCTTTCTGCGTGGTATGTTCTGTCAAGCTTAGGATTTGCTCAGGTTTGCGTCGGTCAACAGGATTATTATATTAATACACCCTTGTTTAAGAAGGCTACTGTTAAATTAAATAAGAATTATCATTCTTGTATAAATGCCGATAGCTTTACAGTAGTTTGCGACAAAGACCCTCTTGAATACCCTTATATCAAAAATATCGAGTTTAACGGAAAAATAACAAAAAGACCGTATTTGTCGTATTATGAAATTACATCCGGCGGCACTTTAAAGGTCGAGCTTTCAAAAGAGCCGGTTACGGATTGTTTTGAAGAGCAAAGAATTGCAGAGAATAGTCGATAAGAATTTGTAAGGGGGAAATTATAATGTCTGATAAAAAATCACTGGCTATCCTTTCTCTGCCTATAGGAATATCGCTCGGTATTTGTATAGGTATGATATTTGGTTCCTTTGCAGGAAATATTCCGATGGGGTTGTGCTTTGGAATAATCGGTGGTGCAATAATTGCTCTGCTCGTCTTTGCTTTTTTGCATTTGAATTCAAATAAGAAAGATAAGTAAATTTCAATTTTTTAACCACACTCACAAAAACGTCAAAACACCTCTTGTCGATACTTTCTTTATCGATTGGGGTGTTTTGGTATGTTCGGCTCTTTTCTCTGCCGATTTAGTGTATTTCAAACCGCAAAAGGGAACGGTTCACTTTCAATATTAGTTTATCTTTAAATTATGCTTGCAAATATAAAACAAGTCGATTTTATATTTGAATAATAAGTTGTTTTTTGATTAGATTATGTTATAATTTAATCAAAATATGTTTTTGTAAAATTATATATGAGGTGAAGAATGAAAAATAAAAAAATCAGATTCGGTATAGTCGGTACCGGTGTTATTGCGCACCGCTTTGCGCAGGCGATAAAAAATGTTCATAATGCAGAACTCGTTGCGATTGCGTCAAGAACAAGTGATAATGCAGAAAAATTCGGTGATGAATTCAATATTCCTTTCCGATTTGACAGTTATAAAAAAATGGCTTGCTCCGATGTTATTGATGCTGCGTATATTGCCGTACCTCATTCTGGTCATATAGATTGTTCCTGCCTTATGATGAAGAACGGAAAACATGTTCTTTGTGAAAAGCCAATGGCGATAAATCTTAAAGAAGCAAAAGAAATGTTCCGTTGCGCCAAAGAAAACAATGTTCTTTTGATGGAAGCAATGTGGGCAAGATTTGTGCCCGGAACGATAAAGATGCTTGAAATTATTGAAAGCGGTGTTCTTGGTGACATTCTTTCCGTCGAGGGCAAATTCTGCTATACAATGGATGAAGATGAAATGGAACACCATGTTTTTAAATCCGAAAACGGCGGCGGATCTCTTCTTGATGTCGGAGTTTATGGATTGAATTTTGCGAGTTGGTATCTCGGAAAAGATATTTCAGCTATCAATGCACAGTCTGCTTTTTATAACAGTGTAGACAGCCATACATGTGTTCTTCTCAAATACTCTAACGGTGCTATTGCAGATTTGTCGAGTGCAATTCTTCTCAGAAAACCCAATGAAGGTTATATATACGGCAGCAAGGGTTATGCGTATCTGCGCAGATTTTATGCGCCTCAGGAAATTGAATTATTCCTCAATAACGGAGAAAAACATAAAATCGCCGTGCCGTATATGGGAAACGGATTCGAAGAACAGATAATTCATTTCAGCGATTGTATTATCAACGGTTTAAACGAAAGTCCGATCGTTACTTCCGAACAAACACTTTACATTACAAATCAGATGGATACAATCCGTAAAATAACAGGTATTGTATATCCTCAGGATAGATAAGTGAGTTTTGTTGAACCTGAATGATGTTTTATAAGTGGCAATATTATTCTTGATAGCAGAATTAATTGAATAATTTCGGTAAAAATTAAAACCGCTCCGGATATTACGGTTAAGTAATATACGAAGCGGTTTGTTGATTATTTATGATTTTTAATATAGTGTTTATAGAATTTAACGCAATGAGCAACCTCGGAAACTCCGATACTTTCATTTGCGGCGTGCATTGCGGCAAGCTGTTCGTTACTCATTTTAATAGGACAGAAACGAAGGCAGTTATCAGCTATTTCTTCATAATGGCGGCAATCTGTTCCGCCTGTCATAAGATAGGGGATAACGCCTGCATCAGGATAACATTCATTAAGACATTTTGTGAGATATCCGAATTCTTCACCGTTATAATCAACGCAACCGGATGCATTTCTTGCATGAATTATTTCGAATTCAAGGTCATATTTATCAGCATATTTTTTAAGAACAGCAAGTGATTGCTCAACATTCTGATGAGGGGATGTGCGGAGATTGCAAACGATATATGCTTCGGAAGGAATAACATTCGGAGTATGTGAACCTTCAGCCATAGTGCAGCAGAAGGTTGTTTTTACAAAAGCATTACACATTGGCGAAACCATGGGAAGAACTTTTGTAAGCAAGCCTTTGAAAAGCCACATATTTCCGAGCACCATACGAAGAGGATATCCGAGTAAAGGCGCTGCACGGTCGAGCATAGCATAAACGGGTTCGGAAATCTCTGCTTTAAAAGGTTTATCTTTTTCTATATCAGCAACAAATTTTGAAAGACGGGCAAGGGGAGTATTGCTCTTGGGCGTTGACGAATGACCGCCTTTTCCTTTTGCGATGATTTTAAGGTCTATATATCCCTTTTCAAGAACACCAATTGCTGCACACCAACCAGACATTGTAGGTAGAGCATCTTTAAGAATTGCTCCGCCTTCATCCATTGCAACATCAAGATGAACACCTTTTGATTTAAGAATGTTTACAAGTTTGGTTGCACCGTCACCTGATATTTCTTCATCTACAGCCGTTGCAAGATAAACATCGCAAGGAGGAACAAATCCTTCTGCAAGTAATTCTTCAACAGCCTGAAATTCAGAGAAAACAGTTGATTTGCAATCCATTGAACCTCTGCCGTGAATATTTCCGCCTGATATTTCTCCGGAAAAAGGTTCTTTTTCCCAGTTTGGTTCGTCAGCAGTTACAACATCCTGATGACCCATAAGGAGTATACCGTTTCGTTTGGGATCTTTACCCGGCCATCTGAAAAGAAGATTTCCTTCAGTTTCAGTACATTCGAGCTCAGAAAACACAAGAGGAAAGTTATTTTTCATAACTTCATGTAATTTGTAAAACTGAGAAAGGTCGGTGTTTCCTCTGAGTGAAACGGTAGGAACACGTATCATTTCAGAAAGCTTTTTCGCATAATCCTCGGCTTCTTTTTCAGTAGGAGAAATTGCAGGCTTATTATTGTTTGGTTTCGATTTGATGATAACAGCTCTGACAGCAGCAACTGCGAGCAGAACAATTAAAATTATAACAATCGTAAGTAATGCAATACCCAGATATTTCATTGCATTCATATCCTTTCAGTATTATTTTAATGTATTATATCACTTGAAAATGAATAAGTAAATATCAAATTAATGATAATTCATTCTTTTTGATTTCTTGACACAGTATTATAAGGGGTGATATAATCAAACGGTAAAATCAATGAAGGAGAAAGAAAATGTCTGTTAAAATTATTGCAACCGACCTTGACGGCACACTAATGTCGCCAGACCATCTGACTGTCAGCGAAAGAACAAAAAACGCTTTGAAAGCTGCGCATGAAAAAGGCATAAAAATTGCAATTGCAACCGGAAGAGCCCTCAAATTTACCGAAGGGGTAACGAATCAAATCCCGTTTGTTGACTATGTTATATGTTCGAACGGAGCTAATGTATATGACAGAAAAGCTGAAAAATTTATTTATTCAAATCTTGTTTCCGAAAAAACAACTGCAGAAATTCTGAATTTAATCAAAAATCTGCCGGTATATTATAATGTATATATTAATGGAGAAAACTATGTTCAGAAAGGTGCTGAAAAGTTTTTTAATAATAAAGGCTTGCCTGAAGAGTTCCTTGAGGAATTTGCTTCAAAGATTATTGCATGTGATGACATATGCAAATCTACAGAAGGCTGCGGTTCAGAACTTATCGATATATTTTACGGTGATGCCGAATCCAAAAAAATCATTTTCGACTATCTGAACAGCAAAGAATTATTTATAACATCTTCACTTGCAGGTGTAGTATCAGTAAATGCTGTTGGAGCTGATAAAGGCACTGCACTCAAAGGTCTTTGCGATATTATGGACATTTCGTCGGAAGAAGCAATGACATTCGGAGACGCCTCAAACGATGCCACGATGCTTGAGTTTGCTCATTATTCCTTTGCAATGGAAAACGGTGATGAGGTTTGCAAATCAAAAGCAAGATTTTCTGCACCTTCGAATGCCGAAGACGGTGTTGCACAAATTATTGAAAAATATGCTCTCGGCAGTGTATAAATCATGGAGATTTAATATGGATATTAATAAGATTCTTTCACATTGCGACCACACTTTGCTTGCAGTTGATGCGAAATGGGAAGATATAAAACAAATTTGCGATGACGGTATGAAATATAAAACTGCAAGTGTCTGTATTCCTGCCTCATATGTTAAACAAGCTTCGGATTATGTTAACGGTAAACTCACAATCTGTACTGTAATAGGATTTCCAAACGGGTATTCAACAACTGCTGTCAAGGCTTTTGAAGCGCAGAATGCTGTTGAGAACGGTGCTGATGAAATAGATATGGTAATAAATGTAGGATGGGCAAAAGACAGAAGATTTGATGATATATTAAATGAAATTATTACTGTCAAAGAAGCCTGCAAGGGTAAAATACTGAAAGTAATAATTGAAACCTGCTTACTTACTGAAGCGGAAAAAACAGAAATGTGCCGTGTTATTACCGAATCGGGTGCTGATTTTATCAAAACATCAACTGGTTTTTCTAAAGGAGGCGCAACAAGAGAGGATATATCTCTGTTTTCGAAAAATATCGGTAAAAATGTCAGAATGAAAGCTGCAGGCGGTATTCGTTCTTTCGAAGATGCTGAAGATTATCTCAGGCTAGGCTGTGAGCGTCTCGGCACAAGTGCAATTGTAAAGCTTGCAAAGAATCAGGAAGTAACAGGTTATTAAGGAGTGTTTCTTATGAGCAAATTACCTACACCTCACATCGCCGCAACCAAAAAGGATGCATTTGCAAAAACCGTTCTTATGCCGGGCGATCCCTTAAGAGCAAAGTATATAGCGGAAAATTTTCTTGAGAATGCGGTTCTTGTTAATAACACGCGAGGAGTTCAGGGTTATACAGGTTTTTATAAGGGTAAAAGAATTTCGGTTATGGCATCGGGAATGGGTATGCCTTCAATCGGAATCTATTCTTATGAGCTTTTTAATTTTTATGATGTTGAAACTATAATCAGAGTTGGTTCTGCAGGTGCAATAAGTTCTGAACTTCATCTTCGGGATATTGTTTTCGGAATGGGCGCCTGCACAAATTCCTCTTACGCAAAACAATATAATTTACCGGGCGATTTTTCACCTATAGCCGATTTCGGTACGCTTTGCAAGGCAGTTGAAGCATCCGTAAAGCTCGGAGTAAAACCTTATGTCGGTAATCTTCTTTCTTCAGATACTTTTTATGATGATTCATCGAGTCTTACCAATTGGCAGAAAATGGGTGTTCTGGCCGTTGAAATGGAGTCTGCAGCTCTTTATATGAATGCGTTGAGAGCGGGCAAAAAAGCTCTTGCAATTTGCACAATTTCCGATTGTCCCGTAACAAGCGGAGAAGAATGCACAGCACTTGAAAGAGAACAAACTTTCAATAAAATGATTGAAATTGCTCTGGAGGCCGCCGAATGAACAACTCTGAATTGATTTCAAAAGCTCTTGAGGCAAGAAAGCTTTCTTATTCACCGTATTCGGGGTTTTCGGTCGGTGCTGCTTTGCTTTGCGATGACGGAAGCGTTTATACGGGATGCAATATTGAAAATTCCGCTTATTCTCCGACTGTTTGTGCCGAAAGAACGGCGATTTTCAAAGCTGTTTCTGACGGAAAGTTTAATTTCATTAAGATTGCGGTTGCAGGAAGTAAAGCTGAATTTGAAATCCCTGTTAATTACTGTCCGCCTTGCGGAGTCTGCCGACAGGTTATGCGTGAGTTTTGTGACAATGATTTTGAAATAATAATGGCTGTTTCAACCGATAATTATAAAGTCAGTACACTTTCCGGATTGTTACCGGATTCTTTTGATATTAGTGAGGTCTGAAATGGATTTTGTAGATATTATCCGTAAGAAACGTAACGGTATTGAATTAACAAAAGAAGAAATCGAATATTTTGCAATTTCCGCTGCCGAAGAAACCGTTCCCGATTATCAACTTTCTGCATTGCTTATGGCAATATGTTTCAACGGACTTAATGAACGCGAAACACTTGATCTTACAAATGCAATGGCACATTCCGGCGATATGGCCGATCTGAGTTCAATTAAAGGAATTAAAGTTGATAAACATTCAACAGGCGGAGTTGGAGATAAAACGACGTTGATTGTTGCTCCAATCGTTGCATCGTGCGGAATCAAAGTTGCGAAAATGAGCGGAAGAGGTCTCGGTCACACGGGAGGCACTGTTGATAAGTTTGAATCAATACCTGGATTCCGTAGCGCTCTTTCATCTGATGAGTTTATTTCAATTGTCAATAAATGCGGATTGTGTGTAACGGGTCAGTCCGGAAAGCTTTGCCCGGCAGATAAAAAAATATATGCTCTGCGTGATGTTACCGCAACTGTAGATAATGTTTCTCTTATTGCGTCAAGTATCATGAGCAAAAAACTTGCAGGCGGAGCTGATTGCATTGTTCTTGATGTTAAATGCGGCAGCGGTGCATTTATGAAGGATAAAGAGTCTGCCGTAAAATTGGCTGAAGAAATGGTTAAAATCGGTAGGGGAGCAGGGAAGAAAATTGCAGCTCTGATTAGCGATATGGATGTACCTCTCGGTTATAACATCGGGAATTCTCTTGAGGTTATTGAGGCAGTTGAAATTCTTAAAGGTAACGGACCGCAGGATTTATCCGAGATTTCATTGTTGCTTTCGGCAAAACTTTTACAGCTTGCAGGCAAAGGAGATTTCGATGAATGCAAGTGTTTTGCTGAGTCCAAAATTAAAGATGGCTCTGCACTTACCAAACTTGCAGAAATGGTCAGATTGCAAGGCGGAGACGAATCTTATATATATAATACATCAAAATTCAAAGAATCCGATGTTGTATATGAAGTCAAATCACCCCAAAGCGGTTATATTTCAAGAATGGACACGGAAACAATAGGGTCTGTTTGCGTAAAACTCGGTGCGGGAAGATTAAAAAAAGATGATGAAATTGATTATTCATCGGGCATTGTTCTTTGCAAGAAAACAGGTGATTACTGCAATAAAGGCGAACCGCTTGCATATCTGCATTGTAACAATATAAATTGTATATCGGAAGCTGAAAAATGCTTTCTTTCATCATTGAAGTTCAGTTCTGATAAACCCGAAATAAAACAGATTCTTCACGATATTGTTGAGTAAAATTGCACAAAAAATTTATTGTTTTTTTGGCTTGCCAATTATGGTAATTCTATGCTATAATGCATTGAATAATAAATGATAGGAGATATTATCATGGGAAAATTAAATCAGATCGATAAGGCTGCTGAAAGCAAGGGTTCAGTTCTTGTAACCATCTGGCAGTTTGTAAAGTTTATTGTTGTAAGTCTTCTTGCAATGATTGTTCAGTTTGTTCTTCTTAACACACTTAATCTTATTCCTGCAATCAAAGAGCTTTATTCGCAGCCTTTTGAGTGGTGGGTATTTATCTATCCCGTTGCAGTCGGCGGTCTCGGCTATTTCATTGTAAGCAATGCTGCAAACATTATCGCTCAGATTGTTGCATTCTTCGTAAATAAAGAAAAGACATTCAATTCCGGCGCAAATGTTGCTGTTGCTCTTCCGATTTACATAATTTTCACAATCGCTCTTATTCTTTTCTCAGCATGGCTTAACCCCACCTTCAAAGAACTCTGCATCGGTTGGGGTCTTGAAGAAACCGCAGCAAAGAATATTGCAACAATGGTTTGTTCAGCTCTTCAGTTCTTCCTTTACTTCCCTGTTGATAAGATTCTTTTCCACAAGAAGAAGGAAGAAAAAGCTGAATAATCAGCAGATAATAATCAAAGACGGTGTGATTGATTTCGCACCGTTTTTTTATCAATATTTTGTGAAATTTTGTTTGAATACCTATTGCAAAACACTATATATTGTGTTATTATTATCATACACACCAAAAATACAGATAAATATTGTGTTCAGGAAAGATTTGATGTAAATGAATATTCAAGGATTCCAGAAGTTAACATTGCTTGATTATCCCGGTAAAATGGCTTGTACTGTTTTTACGGCAGGCTGTAATCTCCGTTGTCCGTTCTGTCATAATGCAAGGCTTGTAATCGACCCCGAAAAAGAAACGGAATTTTCCGAAGACGAAATTTTAAAATATCTCGAAAAACGAGTCGGTATTCTTGACGGCGTAGCGATAACAGGGGGTGAACCTCTCCTTCAGCCGGATATTGATATATTTATTAAAAAAATTCGCAAACTCGGATATTCCGTTAAGCTTGACACAAACGGAACGTTTCCTGATAAACTTAAGGATTTGGTAAATAAAGGTTTGATTGATTATGTTGCAATGGATATAAAGAACAATCCCAATCTTTATCCTGAGACGGTCGGAATCGGAGGTTTCAATCTCGATAAAATATACGAAAGCATTGAATTTCTTCTTGAAGGTAAAACTGATTACGAATTCAGAACAACAGTTGTTCGTGAATTGCACAGCATATTCGGAATTGATGCAATCGGTAAAATGATTAAAGGCGCAAAAAAGCATTACATTCAGGCTTTCAGAGATTCAGGTGAATTAATCGGTTTTGACCTCAGTCCGGTGTCGAAAGATGAAATGGAACAGATGAAAACCATCATGGAAAAATATGTTGATTACTGTGAAATCCGCGGCATATAAAATTATCACCAAATAAAAACGGTTAAATAGTGCATTTTCAACAAACTTCTTTTTTGAAGCACAATATGTTGTTAAATGCATTGACAGAAACACAATAATTTGTTATCATTCTATTCGCTGTGCATATATCTTGTTGATAAAATATTTCAAATATATAATTCTCGAAAGGAAAGTGTGGTCATGTATCAGGTAATTAAAAGAGACGGAAAAGTTGCCGATTTTGATGTTGCAAAAATCTGCGAAGCCATCAAAAAAGCATTTGAGTCTCAGGAAAAGCAGTATCATCCTTCAACGATTGATTTTCTTGCTCTCAAAGTAACTGCTGACTTTGAGCCTAAAATCAAGGATTCACTTGTTGCTGTTGAAGATATTCAGGACAGCGTTGAGCAGGTTCTCATTCAGGCGGGTTATGCCGATATTGCAAAGGCATACATTCTTTACCGCAGACAGCGTGAAAAGCTCCGTAACCTCAAATCAACAATTCTCGACTATAAAGAGCTTGTTAACAGCTATGTTAACGTAACAGACTGGCGTGTTAAAGAGAATTCAACCGTAACCTATTCTGTCGGCGGTCTTATTCTCAGCAACTCCGGTGCTATTACTGCTAACTACTGGCTTTCCGAAATATATGATGATGAAGTTGCAAATGCACACAGAAATGCAGACATCCACATCCATGACCTTTCTATGCTTACAGGTTACTGTGCAGGCTGGTCTCTCAAGCAGCTTATTCAGGAAGGTCTCGGTGGTGTAACAGGTAAAATTACATCTGCACCCGCAAGCCATCTTGCAACACTTTGCAATCAGATGGTTAACTTCCTCGGCATTATGCAGTATGGATGGGCCGGTGCACAGGCATTCTCATCATTTGACACATATCTTGCTCCTTTCGTAAAAGTTGATAATCTCACCTATGAACAGGTTAAAAAGTGCATCGAATCATTTGTGTTCGGTGTTAACACACCCAGCCGTTGGGGTACTCAGGCACCTTTCTCAAACATCACACTTGACTGGACTGTACCCGCTGACCTTGCAGAGCAGAATGCAATTGTCGGCGGTAAGGAAATGGATTTCAAATATAAAGACTGCAAAGCCGAAATGGACATGATAAACAAGGCTTTCATCGAAATTATGATTGAAGGCGATGCCAATGGCAGAGGCTTCCAGTATCCCATCCCCACATATTCAATCACAAGAGATTTTGATTGGTCCGAAACAGAGAATAACAAGCTTCTCTTTGAAATGACCTCAAAATACGGAACACCTTATTTTTCAAACTATGTTAACAGCGATATGGAACCCAGCGACGTTCGTTCAATGTGCTGCCGTCTCCGTCTTGACCTTCGCGAACTCCGTAAGAAGAGCGGTGGATTCTTTGGCAGCGGTGAAAGCACAGGTTCTGTAGGCGTTGTTACAATTAACCTTCCCAGAATTGCTTATCTTGCAGAAAACGAAGCAGATTTCTATAAGAGACTCGACAAGATGATGGATATTGCTGCACGTTCACTCAGCGTTAAGCGTAAAATCATCACAAAGCTTCTCAATGAGGGTCTTTATCCTTATACAAAGCGTTATCTCGGAACATTTTCAAATCACTTCTCTACCATCGGTCTTGTTGGTATGAACGAAGTAGGTCTCAATGCAAACTGGCTCAGAGCCAATATGACTAATGCAAAAACTCAGCAGTTTGCTAAAGATGTTCTTAACCACATGAGGGAGCGTCTTTC